>JBAZZY010000003.1 GCA_041658565.1 Actinomycetota bacterium
CTTGAGCACTGGCGTACTCCTTCCTGCCGGTGTTCGAGCACCGGCCTCCGACATCGCTTTCAGTCGAAGGAAGGGTACGCCGCGTCTTTGTTCAAACCACGCATCCACAACTTCCGGTTATATCTCGTCCAAACGCGAGGCACGGCGATACGAATGACTCATGTGACGCGAATGATAAAGACTGCCCCAGGTCTGGTTGCCACCTGATGCGTGAGCATGCGTCCTCACCGAAAGGATGGTCACCATGCCAAAAGCGTTCTCCGCGGAGTTCCGCCGCGACGTCGTCGCCGTGGCACGCCGCAAGCAAGGCCGATGTCGCTCTCGGGCGCGCGCGAATCGGGAAGGGGGACTTGTGGGAACGCCGACGCGGCAGCTAACGGAGAACGGGGCACCGCAGCGACAGGAGGCCGTTGACGCTATGTCGAGGCTGACATATGCTTACGTCCGGTGAGCGATGAAAAGCCGCTGGTGTGGATGCACGGCGAGGTCAAGACGCCTCCGCTGTCTCGGCAAGCGCGGATCGAGACGGGTGTCTTGTTGCGTCGTCTCCAGCGGGGTGAGTCGCTCGGCCTTCCGCACGCGCGGCCGATGCCGGATGTTGGTCGCCGCTGCCACGAGTTGCGGGTGAACGATGCGAACGCAACGTGGAGGATCATCTACCGGATTGACAAGGACGCCATCGTGATAGCGGATGTGTTCAGCAAGAAGACGGCGAAGACGCCTTCGGCGGTCCTCGAGACCTGCCGACGTCGGCTTCGGGCGTACGACGCAGCGAGCAGGGGCAGGGAGACGTGATGCAAGCGAGCAAGAGGAAGAAGGTTGAGGCGGTCGGGTGGCGAGTCGGAGACGCGGCAGGCTTCTTGGAACTCAGTCCGGAAGAGGTCGCGTTCGTGGAGCTCAAGCTCGCGCTTGCCGACCACCTGCGCAAGATCAGGAACCGGCGCCGATGGACGCAATCAATGGTTGCCAAGCTCCTCGACTCAAGCCAATCGCGCGTCGCGAAGATGGAGGCGGCCGATCCGTCCGTCTCGATCGATCTGCTCGTGCGCGCTCTCTTGACACTCGGAGCAACGCGAAGTGAGGTCGGCCGGGTCATTGCTTCGCACGCCGCCTAACTCGGCGCCGACCGCTCGGCTGAGCCTCGGAAACCTGCTCGCAGGGACGATGTCCAGGACGGCGCGAAGGCTGGTGAAGGAGTGGGCCATCGCGCACACTGAGGAGTTAGAGGCTGACTGGGAACGCGCGCGTCTTGGCGAACCCCTGGAGCGAATCGAACCGCTGGAATAGGAGTCGAGGTGGATCTTCCACTCGTAACGAAAGCTGAATACCGGGGTGAGTACAAGATCAACCTCGCCTTCAACGATGGGACGGAAGCCGTGGTCGACTTTTCGGACTGGCTCGACGGGCCTGTCTTCCAACCGGTAAGGGATCAGGACTTCTTCAAGCGCTTCTTCATCGAGGCTGGGGCGATCGTCTGGCCGAATGGCGCCGACATTGCACCGGAGGCTCTGCATGAGCGCGCGAAGTCGATCGCCGCGGCATAGCTTGCGGCTTGAACCGACGCTCGCCCTGCGGGCTCACGCGGCTCAGCCGCCACACCGCTCGGCGGATGTTCGAGCGGTGAACTCCGAACCCTGCTACTCCCGGCACCGGCGGGATGCCTGGTGATCGAGGTACTCGTCCTGGGGTTGGTGTTCATGGTTCTCGGTGTCCTTGTCGTCTCCCATGCGGTCTACACCCTGAAAAGACGACCAAGGCGAGGCGAGGGTTGGTGGTGGGGCAGGCATCCGGTGCTCACGTTCTTCGCCGCTGGATGGCCGAATGGCTACGCGAGTCGCATCAGAGCTGCATGGCTCATCGTCTACGGTCTCGCCTTTGTTGCATTCGGCGCACGCCTCCTTGTTGCTGCCCTGGTGTGACGTCTCGAGATGCCCTCTCGGAGCGGCGACGCCTGCTTTCGGCGCGCGCGGATCTCAAGTCGTAAGCGAACCCGCGTCGGCCTTTGGTTCTCGGGTGGTCCAGGCGTCACATGTGACGCTTAGATCACACGAGAACGGAGCAGGGCGCGACGGCGCGCGGGGGTTGGATGCCGGGGACGCGCGCGGGGCCTACAGGCCGAAGCGGCGTTGGCGTTGTTGGTAGGCGCGCACCGCGCGCAAGAAGTCGATGCGGCGGAAGTCTGGCCAGTAGGGGTCGCAGAAGTAGAACTCGGAGTGCGCGCTTTGCCATAGCAGGAACCCCGACAGTCGCACTTCGCCCGAGGGGCGGATGATGAGGTCGGGGTCGGGGAGTCCGGCGGTGTAGAGGAACCGCGCGATCTCCTCGGGGGTGATGCGCTTGGCGGCCTCGGCGAGGTCGGCGCCGTCGTCGGCGTAACTCTCGAGCAGGCGCTTAGTCGCGTCGGCAATCTCTTGGCGGCCGCCGTAGCCGACGGCGACGTTCAAGACCGGGCCTTCGCGGCCTTCGGCTTGCGCGCGCGCCTCTTCCAAAACGCTTCGCGTGTGTTCGGGGAGCATCTCCAGAGCGCCGAGGGCTTGGAAGCGCCAGCGGCCGGCGCGCGCCAGATCGGTCACCTTCTCTTCGATCACGCGCAGCAACTCGCCGATCTCGTCGGGGTCGCGCCGCAGGTTCTCAGTCGAAAGCAACCAAAGGGTGACCACGGGGATATCCAGATCCGCGCACCAGCCGAGAAGTTCGTCGATCTTGGCGGCACCGCGGCGGTGTCCCTCGCTTGCGCTGGCATACCCCATGTCGCGCGCCCAGCGACGGTTTCCGTCCAGGATGACGCCCACGTGCCGGGGCAGCGTCCCGGCGCGCACCTCGGTTTCCAGTCGTCGCTCGTACGCGCGATACAGCAGGTCACGCGGTTTGTACGCCATTGGGAAGCAGCGTAGCACCGCGCCCGTTTCCGTCGAGGATCGACACGGTATGATTGCGCCCACTGTGGTCGACTCTTTGGAAACTATCGTCAACCTCTGCAAGCGCAGAGGGTTCATCTTCCCGTCGTCGGAGATCTACGGCGGGCTTCGCTCCACCTGGGACTACGGTCCGCTGGGCGTCGAGCTGAAGCGCAACGTCAAGAACGCGTGGTGGCGCCACATGGTGCAGAACCGAGCCGACGTCGTCGGTTTGGACGCTGCGATTTTGATGGCGCCGCGCACGTGGGAGGCCTCGGGGCACGTCGAGACGTTCAGCGATCCGCTGGTGGAATGCCTGTCTTGCCACCAGAGGTTCCGCGCCGACCACATCCCGGGCTTCCACGCTCCCCAGTCCGGGCACGAGGACGGCACCGCGACGGTGGACGCCGCCAAGGGCGGACGTTGTCCGAACTGCGGCGCCGCCAAGTTCACCGACCCTCGCAACTTCAACCTCATGTTCAAGACCTACATGGGCCCGGTTGAGGATGCGACGGCGATGGTGTGGCTGCGCCCCGAGACCGCGCAAGGGATCTTCGTCAACTTCGTGAACGTCCAACAGACCACGCGCAAGAAGGTTCCGTTCGGGATCGCGCAGGTCGGCAAGAGTTTCCGCAACGAAATCACGCCTGGGAACTTCGTCTACCGCACGCGCGAGTTCGAGCAGATGGAGATGGAGTTCTTCTGTAAGCCCGGCACCGACGAAGAGTGGCATCAGCACTGGATCGACCAGCGCCTCGCCTGGTACCACCACTACGGCATTCGCGAGGAGAACCTTCGCCTGCGCGAGCACGAAGCCGACGAGTTGTCGCACTACTCCAAGCGCACGGTGGACATCGAGTACCGGTTCCCGTTCACCGATTGGGGCGAGCTTGAGGGGATCGCGAACCGGACCGACTTCGACCTTCGGCGCCATCAGGAGTTCTCGGGCCAGGACCTGACTTACTTCGATCAGGAGCAGGAACAGCGCTACCACCCCTACGTCATCGAGCCGGCGGCCGGAGCCGACCGCGCGACGTTGGCGTTTCTGATCGACGCTTACGAAGAGGAGTTGGCTCCCAAGGCCGGTGGGGGAGAAGAGAAGCGGACGGTGCTGCGTCTGCATCCCGAGCTTGCGCCGTACAAGGTCGCCGTGCTGCCCCTGTCGCGGAACGAGAAGCTGGTCCCGGCCGCGCGCGAGGTGGCCGATGCGCTGCGCGCGCGCTGGATGATCGACTACGACGATGCTGGATCCATCGGCCGTCGCTACCGTCGCCAGGACGAGGTCGGGACCCCGTTCTGCGTGACGGTGGACTTCGATTCGCTCGAAGACCGCGCGGTCACCATCCGGGACCGCGACACCATGAAGCAAGAGCGCTTGCCGATTGCCGAGCTGGTCGCCCGCCTGGGCGAAAAGCTCCCCGTCTGACGTTTTGTGCGTGAACCCTGAAGCGGCCCTTTGGGCGGCCGTTCGATAGAGTTTGGCCTCGTCCTCACGTCCTGGAGATGGTGATCGCTATGCCCGCGAAGACCAGCAAGCCCGCTCGTGTATCGGCCCCGCGTCGTCCGAAGTATGTCTACGCCTTTGCGCAGGGAAACAAAGGCATGAAGGACCTGCTCGGAGGCAAGGGCGCAAACCTCGCCGAGATGACGCAGATCGGCTTGCCGGTCCCTCCGGGATTCACCATCACCACCGAGGCGTGCCGCGCCTACATGCACACAGGCGCGTACCCCGAAGGTCTCGCAGAGGAAGTCGAGCGGCACTTGCGCGCGCTGGAGAAGGCGATGGGCCGGCGCTTGGGCGACGCCGACGATCCGCTTCTGGTCAGCGTTCGCTCGGGCGCGAAGTTCTCGATGCCGGGAATGATGGACACCGTCTTGAACCTGGGACTCAACGACCAAAGCGTCAAGGGACTTGCGGCGCAGGCGAACAACGAGCGCTTCGCCCTGGACTCGTACCGGCGCTTTATCCAGATGTTCGGCCGCATCGTGATGGGCGCGTCGGGCGAGGCTTTCGAGCACGTGCTGGACGAGGCGAAGAAGCGCAAGGGCGTCGAGTCCGACACCGACCTCGACGCGGGAGACCTCGCCAAGGTCGTCGAGGCATTTCGAAAGATCGTGAAGAAAGAGACCGGACGCGAGTTCCCGCAAGACCCGCGCGAGCAGATGACGCTCGCGATCCTCGCGGTGTTTGATTCCTGGAACGGTGATCGCGCGCGCCTGTATCGCCGTCAGGAGAAGATCTCCGACGACCTCGGAACCGCGGTCAACATCGTGGCGATGGTCTTCGGAAACCTCGGCGACGACTCCGGTACCGGCGTCGCGTTCACGCGCAACCCGGCGTCGGGCGAGAAGGGCCTGTATGGCGACTACCTCGTGAACGCTCAGGGCGAGGACGTGGTCGCGGGTATTCGCAACACGCTGCCGTTGCAGGACCTCGAGAAGATCAACCCGAAGGCATTCAAGCAGTTGCTCGGCATCATGCGCACGCTCGAGAAGCACTACCGCGACATGTGCGACATCGAGTTCACCATCGAGCACGGCAAGTTGTGGATGTTGCAGACGCGCGTGGGCAAGCGCACTGCCGCCGCCGCCGTGCAGATCGCCGTGCACATGGTCCAGGAGCGACTGATCGACAAGTCCGAGGCCGTCGGTCGCGTGTCACCCGAGCAGGTCGATCAGTTGTTGCACCCGATGGTCGACGACGAGGCCAAGGGCCTCGTCGTGATCGGCAAGGGCCTGAACGCATCGCCGGGAGCCGCCGTCGGGGCCGCCGTCTTCGACGCCGTGCGCGCGGAGCAGCGCGCAGCCAAGGGCGAGAAGGTCATTCTGGTCCGGCGCGAGACCAATCCGGACGACCTCGGCGGGATGATTGCCGCGCAAGGAATCCTGACGTCGCGCGGAGGCAAGACCTCGCACGCCGCGGTAGTCGCGCGCGGCATGGGGACCCCCTGCATATGCGGCGCCGATGCGCTGGATGTGGACCTCAACGCGCGCTGTTTCACCGCCGGCGGAACGGTGGTCAAGGAAGGCGACGTTATCTCGATCGACGGGACGACCGGCAAGGTGTATCTGGGCTCGGTTCCCCTGAAGGAGCCGGAGGTCTCCGGTGGGTTCGCGCAGATCCTGGCGTGGGCCGACAAGATCCGGACGCTGAAGGTGCGCGCCAACGTCGACACGCCCGAGGACGCGCAGAAGGCGCGCGAGTTCGGTGCGGAAGGAATCGGCCTCGCTCGCACCGAGCACATGTTCCTGGGCGACCGTCGTCCGCTGGTCGAGAAGTTGATCCTCGCGGACACCGAGGAAGGCGAAGCCCAGGCGCTCGACGCATTGTTGCCGCTGCAGCGCGAGGACTTCTACGGGATCCTCAAGGCGATGGATGGGCTGCCGGTGACGATTCGTCTGCTCGATCCTCCGCTGCACGAGTTCCTTCCCGACCTGGTGTCGCTGTCATCGGAGATTGCCGTTGCAGAGGCAACGGGCAAGAAGGTCACCGCCGCCAAGCGAAAGGTGTTGCACGCGGTTGAGCGACTGCACGAGCAGAACCCGATGCTCGGGATGCGCGGTGTGCGCCTCGGTTTGATGAAGCCGGGCCTGTACGCGATGCAGGTGCGCGCCATCATGGAAGCGGCGTGCCGCCTGAAGTCCGAGAAGAAGGACCCCCGCGTAGAGATCATGATCCCACTCGTCGGTATCGCTGAGGAGATCCGGCGCACGCGCGACGAGGCCGATCTGGTTTGCAAGCAGGTGATCAAGGAGACCGGCGTCAAGGTCAAGTACATGCTCGGGACCATGATCGAGATCCCGCGCGCCACCACCGTCGCCGACGAGATCGCGCAGCACGCGGAGTTCTTCAGTTTCGGGACGAACGACCTCACCCAGATGACCTTCGGGTTCTCTCGCGACGATGTCGCCAAGATTCTGGACGTGTACGTCACCCACGGAGTGCTTGCCGAAGATCCCTTCACCACGCTCGACCGCGTCGGCGTCGGCAGCCTGATGCGCCTTGCGGTAGAGAAGGCGCGCGCAGTCCGTCCGAACATCAAGCTCGGGATCTGCGGCGAACACGGTGGAGATCCATCCTCGGTGGAGTTCTGCCATCAGATCGGACTCGACTACGTGAGTGCCTCTCCGTTCCGCGTTCCGATCGCGCGCCTTGCCGCAGCGCATGCGGTACTCGGCGGAGCGGAAGCTGCGTCGAAGTAGTCACTCGCCAAAGCGAAAGCGATAAAAGAGAACCCGCCAGATCCTGGTGGGTCCATAAAGTTGTGCGACTCGTTTCTCAATATGGTGCGTGCGCGCGACGATTCATCAGGCAAGATGCAGCTTCCGGCGCTGGGGCCTACCCTGAGTAGATCATGAGGATCGTCCACAGATTCGCCGTTCTGCGCACCCTCTTCTCGAAGAAGGACTTCCGCAGGCTTTGTATTTCTCAAGTTTTTGGCGGAACGGGTGAGTGGCTTGCCACGCTCGCGTTGCTCGCTCTGGTTTGGGACAAGACGCACTCCGCTTTTGCGTCGGGCATCGTCCTTGCGTTCCGGATCTTGCCGGCCGCCCTCGTTGGAGGGTTTCTCGGCGCACTCGTCGACAAGTTGGATCGTCGCAGAGTGCTCGTGGCATGCACGGCCGGGCGCGCGGTGATTTATGGGTCGCTGCCGTTCGTGTCGGACATCGCCCCGGTTCTTGGTCTGGCGTTGCTCGCGGAAATGGCAACCATCGGTTATGTCTCTGCGCGGGACGCAACGTTGCCTCGCCTCGTGCCTTCCGAGCATCTCGCGACGGCCAACGCAGTCTCGATGGGGTCTGCATTTGGGACGATGCCGGTTGGTTCCGCGATCTTCGCGGGGCTGACGTGGCTGCAAGCGCGCGTGATGAGCCCGGGCGTGGACCTCGCGCTGCTTACGGCCGCCGCGACGCTCGTCGCCGCGACGGTGCTGCTCGGCAGGATTCGTTCGGCAGCCGGGATCCCGCAGCGGGTGCCGGCGACCGCCGCGGACACGAGTGAGCCGGAGAACAAGATCCGGCTCCGTCAGGTCTTGCGAGAAGATCCCACGCTGCGCCGCGTCGTCGTTGGTGCGGTTATTGCGGCTTGCTGCGGTGGGTCGCTGCTCACGCTCGGTCTTGCGTATGTGAGAGGGACACTGCACGCCGGTCCTGCCGCGTACGGCGGCCTACTGACTTCTTTTTGCGCGGGCGCCCTCATCGGTACCGTTGCGGTTCAGCGCGCGCGCCGGGTGCTCCCCAAGATGTTCCACCTGGGCACCGGCGTGATGGGGCTCATTCTTCTGTCGATGGCGGTGTTCCCCTCGACGGTGGTCGGCTACGGCATGGGCTTGATCTTCGGAGCGGCTGCGGTCGTGACGATGCTTGGTGGAATCACGATCCTGCAGGATCGTGTCCACGACGCCGTGCGCGGGCGCGCATTTGCCGCCGCGCACGGGGGATTGCGGACGCTGGCAGTCGGCGTCGGTCTTCTCGCGGCTTGGGGAGCCAACGCGCTCGGCGCGGGCCGAGTGCTGTGGGCCATGGACGGCACGCAAGTAATGCTTGCCGCAGCCGGGCTCGTGCTGTTGCTCGCCGGTGCGGTGCTGCTCAGGCCCGCGCTGACCGCGCGCGCCTGAGCAGCACCCGCATTCCGACTACTTACAGGACCAGGACGGTCGCGGTGTTCGCCGGGGAAACCGGTTCTACGTTTCCGGCCGCGTCGATCCCGACCACGCTCACGGTGTAGTTGCCCGGGACCACGAAGAACGGATCCAGCGTGGGGGCCACGAAGGTCCAGTTCCAGGTCTTGGCCGAAGCCTTGTCGACCGGGAACCCGGTGGCGCGCGGGGTCTCGTAGGTCTTGACCTGTCCCAGCGGGTCCACCACGATCGCGCGAAGGCGAATCAGCGACGTTCCGGTGGTGTCGGCGCCTTCAACAGTGGTGCCGCTGAAGGTTCCGATGGAGTCCGGGAACCCGAATTGCGGCGAGGCCGGGTCCGGTTTCCCCGTCATCTGTGTGACCGGAGCCGTTTCGTCGATCTCGAACTGTCGCGTCAGGGTCGTGGTGTTGCCGTCGCGGTCGGAAACCCTCACCTTCAGAGTGTGAATGCCGGTCCCTACCCTGATCTGGTCGGCCGCGATGGTGATTCTCTCTGCCGGCCGGTCATAGGCGGTGACGATGCTGCTCTCGGCTATATATCCGCCGAGTGTTTGGCCGTCGAGCGTGATCGCGAGCGTCGACATGTCCAGGCCGATCTTCGCCGCGGTGGAGCCGAGCGTATCGCTCAGGAACGCGACGACGGGAATGGACTCGTTTCTTGCGTAGGCCCCGGAGGGAGACGAGAGCGCGATCTCGGGGCTCTGCGCCGGCGCCGGCGCCGTGTAGGCGAGGAAGACGTCCGTGTCGAGCTTGTCGGTGATCCGCGTGAAGTACACCTTCGACGGGTTGGTCCCGGCATCGACGACCTGCGGGTTCCAGATCGTGGTCGGAGCGTTCTTGCTGAACGCGTCCAGCAAGGCACTCGGCGTCACCGGGTTGGAAGCGTTCTTCGTGAAGACGAGTCCGTCACCGTAAGCGGTTCCGATCGAGAAGCACCCTGCGCGACCGTTCACGCTGTCGCCGTGCATGCAGGTGCTGGCTGGGCGCATTCCGCCCGAGTAGTACAGCTCCACCTTGCCGGCCCCCAGAACGCGCGCGTGGGCCAGCGTGGCCGCTTGCTCGTCCCAGGAGCCCGCGGCACCTGCCGTGAGGATGTAGGAGTCCATCCCGCGGAAAGCGGTGCCGTTGTCCGAGCCCGCGATGCCGACCGACTGCGCCCATTCGGGGTGATCGTCCGTCGGTCCGGTCGCGTCGTAGAGCATCACGTACTTGCAGCTCCACGGTGAGTACGGCGATGCCGTCGTGCACGAGCTGCTGCCCGAGGGCTGGAAGATGACGTCCGTGGGGCCGTACGACTGCGCCTTGAACGTTCCCGGTTCGATGAGATTCGTCGTCGTCTGAGTGATCGACTTGTCATCGGTCCAGGCAACCCCGTCGACCGACGTGGCCCGGTGAATCGACGAGATGTCCGAGAGCTCCTCGTCGGTCCCCGTGCGGTAGAAGATCTCGAAGGGAGTCTGCTGAGCGCCGGTGAAGACGACGTCGAAGAACTGTCCGTTGCCGTTCAGCAGGAACGGGCCCACGTTGTTGTCGGAGTCCTTCAGCGTTGCGGCGGACGGACTGGACCAGCGGAGTCCGTCGTCTCCGCCCGTCGCCATCGCGAGCTGGGTTACCTCGGCTCCGGTGGCGTCCGTCGTCTCGATGGCGCCCCAGGCGACGTACTTGGCGATCGGGCGCTGGACGCAGTATGGGGGGTCGCACACTTGGAACCGGACGTTGCTAAACAGGACGGTCCCGAGGCTGAAGTCCTCGATGACCGGCTCGCTGACGCCTGATCCGTTGCCGGCCTGGCGGATGAAGACATTGTCGGCCGGTTCTGCTGCGCTTCCGGTGACGGTTCCGGCTGCCCACGTCGTGGCAACGGCGAGGGTGATGAGCGCGCTGGTGTACTTGGACACCCTGCGTCGCATGAGTAGCCCCTTTCGCAAATACGTTTGAAGTCGGGTTTCTGCTTCCTTGTACGGTTCGACCGACGTAGCCCGTTTCCTCCCGCGCGCCCGGCTCTCGTATGGGGGAAACTGCCCGTCAATCCAGTAGAAAGGTACAAACCAGGTCGTCGGCGCGCGCGCTCCCGACTGCCCGAGTCCTGCGTTTTTCCCGTAGTTGACCTCGCCGGAGCCCGGCTCCTACCCTGGGGCACTCTTCGCGGCGCGCTGTCGGCGCGCGCCGATACGCTGATGATCGTTGGACTGGGAGCAGAAGACGCGTTGACCACGACGATCAGCGAGCGCACCGAACAAATCGAGGGAGACATCCTCGTCGCGTGGGCTTCGCGCGCGGCGGAGTCGAAGGGTCGTGAGCGGGCCGAGGGGCGGGACCCGCTGCGAACCTGCTACCAGCGCGACCGCGATCGGGTCCTGCACTGCAAGGCCTTCCGACGTCTCAAGCACAAGACCCAGGTCTTCATCGCTCCGATTGGGGACCACTACACGGTCCGGCTGACTCACACCCTGGAGGTCGCCCAGGTCGCCCGAACTATCGCGCGGGCGCTCCGGCTGAACGAAGACCTCACCGAGGCGATCGCGCTCGGCCACGACCTGGGGCATACGCCGTACGGCCACGTCGGCGAGGACGTGCTCTCCAGGTTGCTCGGCCGCGGTTTCAAGCACGCCGAACAGAGCCTGCGCGTCGTGGAGGTCTTGGAGTACGGCGGGCGAGGCCTCAACCTGACCTGGGAGGTTCGTGACGGAATCGTGGGTCACTCCTGGTCGCAGCCGCCGCCGGGAACGCTGGAAGCCTGGATCGTTCGATTCGCCGACAGGATCGCGTACTTGAACCACGACCTGGCCGACGGAATCCGCGCCGGACTGATTACGAAGGACGATATCCCCGCGGAGGTCTCTGACGTGCTCGGGCGCTCGCACGCCGAGCGGATCAACAAGTTGGTGATGGGTGTCGTGGAGGCGAGCGCCGGAACCGCCGTCGTTCAGATGGCTCCGGAGCCCTTGCGGGCGATGGAAGCGCTCCGCCGGTTCATGTTCGATCACGTGTACCTGGCTCCGCTCACGAGCGCCGATCGCGATCAGGCATCCGAGGTGATTGAGTCGCTGTTTCGCCATTACACGGCCAATCCCGACGCGCTTCCGTCGGAGTACAACTCGATTCCCGGTGACGGCCCGACGCGCGTCGCCGACTACGTCGCGGGGATGACCGACGGCTACGCCCTGCGGCGGTATCAGGAGTTGGCGGGCTGATGGCGGGTCGGATTCGCGACGAGGATCTCGAAGAGGTGCGTCGCCGGGCAAGCCTGATCGACATCGCGGCCGAGTACATGCAACTCAAGCGCGCAGGACGTTTGTACAAGGCGCTGTGCCCGTTCCACCCCGAGAAGACCCCATCGATGTCGCTGGATCCCGCAAAGGGGCTCTATCACTGCTTCGGGTGCGGCGAGGGCGGCGATGTCATCCATCTCGTGCGCAAGATCGACAACTTGTCGTTCGTCGAGGCCGTCGAGCATCTCGCGCGCCGCACCGGCGTCGATCTGCGCTACGAGCAATTGTCGGCTGCGGACCGTGAGGCGCAGAAGCGACGTCTGCGCTTGATCGACGCGCACCGCATCGCGATCGAGTTCTTCCACGCGACGCTGATGAAGGGCCCGGACTCGGAGGGCGCGCGCGCCTACCTCAAGGGCCGCGGCTTTGCGCGCGAGACGGTGGAGACTTTCGGAGTCGGGTTTTCGCTGCCGCGCCGGGAGGAGTTGAGCCGCCACCTTGCGCGCAAGGGCTTCTCCGAAGATGAGATTGTCGCGGCTGGTTTGGGAATGAAGGCGGACGGCGGCGGACTCGTGGATCGTTTCCGTGGGCGACTGATGTTCCCGATCTTCGACGTCACGGGCAACCCGGTCGCTTTCGGCGCGCGCCGCCTGGGTGAAGGTGACGGACCCAAGTACCTGAACTCCGCCGAGAGCCCGATCTACAAGAAGGCGCAGATCCTTTATGCGCTGAACGTCGGCAAGAGCGAGATCGTCAAGCAAGGGCGCGCGCTCGTCGTCGAGGGATACACCGACGTGATCGCCTTGCACCAAGCCGGCATCCGCGAGGCCGTCGCCACCTGCGGCACCGCCCTGGGTCTGGAGCACTTGCGCACGCTTCAGCGTTTCTCTCAGCAGGTCGTGCTGTCCCTGGACGCCGACGACGCCGGGGCAAATGCCGCTGAGCGCATGTACGACCAGTTGGTCGGCGATGCGCAGCAGATGGGTCTGACGGTGAAGGTGGTCTTGATGGCGGCCGGACAGGACCCGGCCGATGCGGTGCGCGCGCAAGGAGGGGATGCGTTTCGCGCGCTCGTCGACGATGCGGTGCCGCTGCTGGAGTTCGTCTTGCGACGCGAGGCCGACCGGTACGCGGTCGGCGACCCCGAGGTGCGCGCGCGCGCCCTGTCCTCGGGTCTGCGGCTGCTGGCCAAGACCGACAACGAGGTCGTTCGGACCGAGTACGCGCGGCGTCTGTCGGACTGGATCAAGGTGGACCCGCACATCATCTTCGTCGAGCTTGAGAAGGTCGTGCGCACCGGTGTCGTTCCGCGGGCCACGAGCGACGCCGTGCTGAAGCGTTCGAGCGCGCAAGTCCGACTGGAGCGTGAAGCGCTGAAGATCGCCATCCAACACCCGCCGTTGGTGAAGGACCGGATTGATGATCTCTCGGACGAGCATCTCTCGGTTCCCGTTCACCGAGCCATCTGGAAATCCATCGTTGCCGGTGACGCGCCGGAATCGCTCCCGGACGATGACGCGCGGCGGGCCTACACCGAACTCGCCGTGCAGCCGCCGGCCGGGGAGGTGACCGAGCGGCTTATTGTGGAGATCTTCTTGCGCCTGAAGGAATCCGCGCTGCAACGGCAAATCGATGAGATGAAGGCAGCGCTGCAGCGGATCAATCCGATCGATCGCCACGAGGAATACGAAGCAAAGTTCACCGAGTTGATCGATCTCGAACGCGTGAAGAGAAGTCTGAGCGCGGCGGAGGGGGAGGAGCGGTGACGACGAGGCTTGTGGGCGAGCAGCCGCCGCGGGACGTAGACGAACTCGTCGCGCAGTCGCGCAAGCGCGGTTTCGTCACTCCCGACGAGATCGATCGGCTGTTCGTTGCCGCCGAGCCGACTCCTGAGGTTCTCGACGCCGTCTACGCTGCGTTGCATCGGGCCGGGATCGAGATCCTGGAGGAGGACGACGACGACGTGTCCGGCGACGGAATGGTCACCGCCGTCGTGGATGACGGCCCCGGACAGACGGCGGACCCGGTCCGCATGTACCTGAAGACGATCGGCAAAGTTCGGTTGCTGACCGGCGCCGACGAGGTCTTGCTCGCCAAGAAGATCGAGGCGGGCCTGGAGGCGGAGGATCTTGTCGGTCACCGACCTCCGCCCGGCACAGCGCGGCTGCGAGAGCTGCTGGAGAAGGCCGACCTTCCCGAGGAGCGAACGCGTCTCGACCGCGGTGCCGGCCCGGATCTGATCGGTGAACTGCTCCGTCATGTCGAGCGCGAAGGCCAGGTGGCGCGCAAACGCCTCATCGAGGCGAACCTGCGCCTGGTGGTGTCGATCGCGAAGCGGTACGTGGGGCGCGGGATGCTGTTCCTGGACCTCATCCAAGAGGGCAACCTCGGGCTGATTCGCGCGGTGGAGAAGTTCGATTACGCGCGGGGATACAAGTTCTCGACATACGCGACGTGGTGGATTCGCCAAGCAATCACGCGCGCGATCGCCGACCAAGCACGCACGATTCGTATCCCGGTGCACATGGTCGAGACCATCAATCGTCTGGTGCGGGTCCAGCGATCCCTGATGCACGGACTCAACCGCGAACCGACTCCTGAGGAGATCGCGCGGGAGATGGACATGACTCCCGAACGTGTGCGCGAGATCCAGAAGATCAGCCAGGAACCGGTTTCGCTCGAGATCTCCGTCGGGTCCGAAGATGACGCGCACCTTGGCGACTTCATCGAGGATTCGGACGCGATCGTGCCGGTGGACGCCGCGAGCTTCATTCTGCTTCAGGAGCACCTGGAGAGCGTCATGGGAGTGCTGTCCGACCGCGAACGCAAAGTGATCGAGTTGCGCTTCGGACTAAACGACGGGCACTTGCGCACGCTGGAGGAAGTCGGCCGCGAATTCGGGGTTACCCGAGAGCGCATCCGACAGATCGAAGCCAAGACGCTTTCGAAGTTGCGCCATCCGTCGCGCGCCCAGAAGCTCCGCGACTATCTGGATTAGTGCGAAACAGAACGAGCGGCTCTCGGCCGCTCGTTCTGTTTCGTGACGACGCTAGTACGAAGAACAGCGGAGGTCGAGCATCTCGTCCGCGGGATCATCTTCGGGCGGAACGTCGACAACCAGTTCCTGTTTCGATAGCGGGATCACCGCAATGATCTTGCGCGCGAGTTCGGGTGTGACCGGGTTGTGCCAGCGGAACTTGCCGATCCGGATCTCCATCATGCCCCTCCGACTCCGCGACGGTGCGGTTGGTTACCGCCCCTACCACCCGGACGCGATCACCTTAAGCACTTACCCGCCGGTAGGGCAGGGGGTACCGGCGGGTAAGTTACGGCGGGGCCGGCGTCGGGTCGTGGAGGCGCTGGTATACTCGCCCGCGTTGTTCCGGGGTAGCTCAATTGGCAGAGCAGGCGGCTGTCGGAGGCAGCCCCGAGGGGAAACCCTCGGGTGAAAACCGGGTGAACTGCGGGAACCCTACGTTTCGCTTCGGCGAGATACGGCAATCCGCAGCCAAGCCTTCGGTGTCCAAAGCCGGAGGAAGGTTCAGAGACTAAGCGCCCGGCACCCACCCCCGCGCGAGCGGGAGGGTGATGAGATAGTCCACCCCCGTCGGAAACGGCGGGACGAGGTGTAACCGCAAGGTCGTGGGTTCGAGTCCCACCCCCGGAGCTACGAGGCCCGCTACGGCGGGCCTCGTCCTATTTGGGCGGCAGGTCCAGAAGTCGTTCGTTCTCGCCTGTGTCGGCTGTGGTCCGCAGGTAGGGTTCGTGCCCGCAGCGGGCGCATTTCCCGACGCTCACCTCGGCCTGCTCGCCGTCTACCACCGCGACGAACTTCTCTCCAAGGGCGATGCGCTGCGCGACGCGAGGGATGTCGATCATGATCGGCTCGTCGGGTAGATGGGGCGAGAGGTACCCGACGAGGTCGATGTGGTGGTGGGTTTGGTCGTCGGCGGCTACGAGGCGAACTGCGGCAATCTCCAGCACGGCATCCTCCCTACGACTCCGGGGAGAAAGCCTAGCGAGTCCGATCGGAGAAGCGCGAAACGTGGGCGGGGCGCGCGCCGGGTAACATCCCCTGGTCGTCTGATTTGGAGGATCTGGTGCCGTCCGGAACACGATTGGGACCCGCGGAGCGCGCGGCCTCGCTTGCCCGCTTGAACTCAGAGGTCTTCGACGTTGTCGTGGTCGGCGGCGGTGTGGTCGGGGCCGGGGCCGCGCTGGACGCCGCGACTCGTGGGTTGTCGGTAGGTCTGCTCGAGATGCGAGACATCGCCGCGGGAACCTCCAGCAGGTCGAGCAAGCTGATCCATGGCGGGCTGCGCTACTTGGAGCAGTTTGAGTTCGGCCTTGTCCGCGAGGCTCTGCGGGAGCGCAGTTTGCTCCTTACGCGTCTGGCTCCGCACTTGGTTCGACCTATCTCGTTCCTGTATCCGTTGCAACACCGCTGGGAGCGCCCGTACGTCGGCGCTGGATTGCTGCTGTACGACACGCTCGGCGGCGCGCGCGCGCTTCCGCGCCATCGTCACCTGTCGCGCGCGCGCGCCCTTCGGTCCGCCCCGGGCCTGCGCTCCGACGCGCTGGTCGGGGCCGTTCGCTACTACGACGCCTCGGTGGACGACGCTCGATTCACCGTCGCGCTCGCGCGCACCGCCGCTGCACACGGTGCCGCCGTCGCGACGCGCACCGAGGTCACCGGTTTTCTGCGCGAGGGCGAGCACGTAGTCGGCGTGCACGCCGTGGATCTCGAGACCGGCGCGAAGATCGAAGTGCGCGCGCGCCAGGTGCTGAACGCGACCGGCGTGTGGACCGACGACGTGCAGCGCTTGGTCACCGAGCGCGGGACGTTGCGGGTGCGCGCGTCCAAGGGGATTCACTTGGTCGTGCCGCGCGATAGGTTCCACTCGGACACCGGATTGATCATGCGCACGGAAAAGAGCGTGCTGTTTGTGATTCCGTGGGGGCGGCACTGGATCATCGGCACCACCGACACCGAGTGGAACCTCGACAAGGCGCACCCGGCCGCGAGCAGTGCCGACATCGACTACATCCTCGAGCACGTGAACCGTGTCTTCGCGACGCCGCTTACGCGCGAGGATGTCGAGGGTGTGTTCGCAGGTCTGCGACCGTTGCTCTCGGGCGAGTCGGAGGCGACCAGCCGATTGTCGCGCGAGCACCGCGTCGCGCATCCGGTCCCGGGTCTCGCGGTGATTGCCGGAGGGAAGTTCACGACCTATCGAGTGATGGCCAAGGACTTGGTGGACGCGGCTGCGCGCTCGCTCGGCGTGAACGTGCCCGAGTCGTGCACGGAAGACGTCCCGCTCGTCGGCGCTGAGGGTTTCCGCGCCGTGTGGAACGAACGACGTCGCATCGCGCGCGCGCACGACCTGCACGTTGCGCGCGTCGAGCATTTGCTTGGTCGCTACGGGACGGCGATCGACGAAGTGCTCGCGCTTGCGCTGGAGCGACCCGAACTACGTGAGCCGATCTCCGGCGCGCCCGACTATCTGTGCGTCGAGGCGGTGTATGCGGCGAGCCATGAGGGCGCGCGCCACTTAGAGGACGTGCTCACCCGGCGCACGCGGATCTCGGTCGAAACCTGGGACCGCGGCGTGGAGTGCGCCGAACCAGTGGCGCACTTGATTGCTCCGGTGCTTGGCTGGGGTGATGAGCAGATCGAGCGCGAAGTGCGCGCGTACTTGTTGCGAGTTGCCGCTGAACGCGAGTCCCAGGCCGAGCCCGACGACCACACCGCCGACGCTGCGCGCCTGGGCGCGCCCGACGTGGTTCCGGTGGTCCCGACCGAGCGGGATTAGGCGCGCGGGCGCCGGCGCGCGCGCAGCATGTGGACGAACCCACCCACGAGCATGACCAGACCGACCGCCAGGGTGGCAAACACCGTCACCCGATGCGCTGCCGCGTTGATCGGCCCGCAGGAGCTGCACGCCGGCACCACGATCAGGGTTCGCAGCGAGGTCCCCACCATGAACAACCCTGCGACGATCGCCAGGATTGCACCGGAGGTGGCGGCGCGCGCGGGTGTCTTCCCTTCCATGGGCCGCAACGATACGGCACCGGGGTGGATCCCGGCGCGCGCTGATAGTCTGGCGACCGAGCAGGGCCCGTAGCTCAAGTGGTCAGAGCAGCGGACTCATAATCCGTTGGTTCCAGGTTCGAGCCCTGGCGGGCCCACTGATCTGATAAGAAACCGGCGTAGTTCGAACTCCAGGGTCAACCGAAGTACAAGGAGTCTGGGGTATCGCACCGGTGTCATCGAAGCGGGTTGCGTTCGGGCTTTCGTGATCGTGACAAGGAGATCCAGGCCCTGGTCCTAGGTGAGTCGCCGTGCTCAGACGTGTCCATTGTGAAGGTGTCCGCGTTACCGGGGGAAGCTCACTGGTGCACTGTTTGCGATTAGGTTGGTGCACAATTCATGATCGCCTAAATTTGCCACCCATTTCACCTGCGACTAGTCATTTATCGGGGCGTCTGTAGTGAGTTCTCTTCAGAACGGGTGAGGCCCGGTCGATACGCCTGAGTAAGGGGGCCGTTCGTCGAAGAGGGGATTGATGATCTTGGGACGGTTCGCACGGCGCTCAGGGACATCCGCGCTCCTAGCGTTCGCGCTCCTGCTGTTTCCGGTGACGGCGTCGCATGCCAGAGCCCAGACCGCTGCCAACGCGGAACGGCAGATGTTCGGTTACGTCAGCACGGTTCGTGCGAACTACGGCAAGCGCGCGGTTGTGCTCAGCACAGGGCTGTCGGATGTCGCTCGGCGGCACAGCCGCGCGATGCGTGACAGGGGTCGGATCTACCACAGCAACCTGCCGTATCTGATCCGCTCGTACAGCTGGACGCGCGCGGGAGAGAACGTCGGCCGCGGCCCGACCGTGCTTGCCATCCATCGCGCTTTCTGGTCCTCATCCACGCATCGCGCGGTTCTGCTCAACTCATACTGGCGTAAGGCGGGGATCGGCGTCGTATGGAACGGCTCGACCGCATACGTCACCGAGATCTTCACCAACTAGCGCGCGCGTATCGGCACCGAGGTGATGGTCTCCGGGGGAAGCAGGTCACCCCACACGACCAGGCGCTGGCGTGAGGTGAACTTGGGCGTGCACGTCGTCAAGGCGAGGCGCGCGCGCGCCGTGGAGGACGGATCGCCGCGCAGCACCCAGACGTCATCGGGACCGACCACGGTCGAGTCGGTTATGCGGTAGCGAAGCGCTCCGCTCTGATCGATGAGCGTCACGACGTCGCCGCGGAGGACGCGGTTCAGGTCAAGGAACGGCGAGCCCCACCCGTTGCGGTGCGCGGCGATCGCGATGACGCCGTCCTGACCGGGGAACGCAGCGCCGGGGTAATGGCCGGGTCCCTTCGCCAAGCTCTTCTCGCTGATGCCTTCCACCACGATCAGATCCAGATCGATCGAGGGAATCTTCAGGCGTGCCACGGTAGCGCCTTCCTTGACGGTGGATGGCGCAGGGGCAGCGTCGGTGTGGACGACGGGAAGCGACGACGGGAATCTGTGCGCCAGCGCGCGCTGACTCGCGCGCGCTGACCTATCCGAGCCGACCACTTTCGCGACCTGCGCACCAGCCAGGATGATCGATGCTGCGAAGAGCAGGGTGGACAGGCGGCGGGCAGCGACCCGCGCATTCACGCGTGGGTCGCTTGGTGGTTGTCCTATCGGTTGCATCTATCGCGTGGGTCGCTTCCGGCCGGCGACGCGGAGCAGTCCTGACGCCAGCAAGAGCAATCCGGCGATGAGCAGCCAACCCATACCGAGTCCGGTCCGGGCCAGGCTGTCGCTCACTGCGAAAGCACCGAGCACCCCACCGGAGGTCGAGCGACGGTATGTCACGCCGAGGACTTCGACATCGTCCGGGCCGGCGATCTCGTTGGCCAAGAGGCGCACATAGGTCACGCCGAGGATCTCGCTGCCGGGTGGGGAGAGCGTGATCGAATGGAGGGCCTTGAACGTGCTTCCGCGCACCGTGGTGTCCGCGTCAGGGCTGCAGTTGAGCCAGATGACCTTTGTCTTGCCGCCGTTGCCGGGGCGGTCATCGCGCGCCGTGGTCACACGTACGTGGTAGCCCTGCTGATCCTGCGCTTCGAAGCCTGAAAGAACTTCGGTTAGGTCGTACGTGCGTGAGGTCTGGTAGCCCTTCGATGAGGAGGCGATCGTGACGCTGTCGGTGCCGATCACCTGGGTACCGGTGGGGGGCTGGAGCGTGATCGTCAGGTTGAGCGTGCCCGCGCGAAACCCAAAGAAGTCGACTCGGAAGATGCATCCAGGCTTGGGGTCGTTGCTGGCGTCCGGAGCGTCCTGCGGCGCGGAAACCTTGATAGTTCCGGAATTCGCGGTGGCACTCTTACCGTTGGTGCTCTTGGTTGAGTCGGCGTTCGGGCGCTTGTTGGCCTTGTTCGAGTTGGGATTGGGAGCGTTCTCTTTGGGCGCGCTGCTGCCTTTTCCCTGCCCGTAGCTGTCGGCGGTGCCCAGAGACAGGGCCAACATGGTAGCCATCGCGAGCACAGCTAGCATCTTTCTGATCGGTGACATAGTCACGCTACCCTTCGATTGGGGGGGGTCAGTCAGGACTAATTACGAAACGCATCCTGGTCGCTTCGCGTCACCCGGGCGTCACCCGGGCGTCACCACCGGACTGCGTAGCACCCTCCTCGCGGGGCGGGCGGTGGTTCGTGGCATCGCGCGTGGCGTGGCGTGGGACACGCAGGCATCTATCTTGGGAACGGATGGTTCATCCATTCCTCGGGGAGCAGAGCGGGCGTGAGCATCGATCAGTTGGCGGACGGGTTCTGGCGGATTCCTTCGTGTGGGGGCGCCGCCTGATCCCGACACCGACAACGATGGCGTGCTCGATGGGCCGGACAACTGCAAGTTCACTCCCAACACGGATCAGAAGGATGCCGACGAGGTGAAGGTGCACCAGACCGACCCGCGCGCCCCCGACACCGACGGCGACCTATTCGGTGACGGGAACGAGGTGGAGCGTGGGAGCAACCCGAAGAACCCATTCAGCATCCCGGGACCCACGGGGCCGATCATCGCACCGGTGCCGCCGCCCAGTGACCAGATGCCCATAACCGACGACCTGGATCCTCTGTTCCCATAGGTAAGTCGCGCGCGCGCGCTGCTAGCATCGAGAGCGGGGCCCGTAGCTCAAGTGGTTGCCCGTAGCTCAAGTGGTCAGAGCAGCGGACTCATAGTCCGTTGGTTCCAGGTTCGAGCCCTGGCGGGCCCACGGCGAGAGGTTTTCGAGACGTCTTCGAGAGGAAGCCCGAGGCGCCACAGTTTCGCATCGGGGCCGGGCTGTCGTAGCGACCTGGTACCGTCCTCGGGGTGACTCGCGGGCGAGGACCGGTCCGACGCCGCTGGCGTGATTACGAGACGCCGGCGGGCCATCGTCCGGTACGCGACTTCATCTCTAGCCTTCCCGAGGGCGATGCCGCCGAGATCGCGGCGGCGATGAAGGAGGTCGCAATGCAGGGATTCGTGCTTGCACGTCACCTCCGGGGGGAAATCTGGGAGGTTCGCGCTTTCTCGGAGACCAAGGGCTATCGGATTCTGTTTGCTCCAGAGGGCTCGAAGGGGAGGATCCTATTGGCGCTCGACGCATTCGCGAAGAAGACACAGAAGACGCCCGAACGGCTGCTGCAGCTCGCGGAGCGCCGGCTTGCCGACTGGCGAAGACGGGGCAAGAGGATGAGGTAATACCCTTGTGCTGATCTCACATATGAGATAGCCTGAGCGGTATACGGCAGAGGAGGAGGACCGCGGTGCGGAAGAAGGACTTCCTGGACGAGATCATCGAGGAGCGCACAAGGGCGAATCCCCAGTTCCCCGAGCTCGTCGAGGCTGCCCTCGACCGCCGCAAACTTCTTCGCGAGCTGGCATCGGTGCGCGAGGCCGCCGGGATCAGCCAAACCTTGGTGGCGGCCAAGATGGGCACTTCCCAGTCTGCTGTCGCGCGGATCGAAACGGGCCACGCGGATGTCCGCATGTCCACAGTCGAACGCTACGCCGCGGCGGTGGGCTCGCGTGTGACTTGGGCTGTCGCCGGCGTGCCGGCACCCCACACGGGGCGAGCAGCCGCCAAGAAGTCCAGGTCGTATCGGCAAGCCGCGGGGAAGAAACCCAGGCGGGCTTGAACCAGGCTCTGACTCAAACAACTCTGTTAGGTCATGCCATGCGGACCTGGCGTGAAGCCAAATGTCGAGGGCCTTCCTTGCGTCCATATCGCGGGCCTCCCTTCCAATCCCAGATGCGGATATCACTTCCCGAGCGAGACCCGAGAGGGGTGGGGATTGGGTCCCTGGCCACCCAGCGCAGAGGCACCTAACGGCTGTCGATCGTCGGCGCGGCGTTCAATAGGCTCATTGGACCGGTCGAAGGCGCGCGCTCATCACCACGGCTCCGTCCCCGAACCGGGAGTCGAAGACGGCTTGGTCGTTGGGTTCGAACCAGACGACTTCGAGTGCGACCACACCTCGAACCTCGTCTGCGTCGGCGCTCAGCAGGGTTATGCCCCGCTCTCGAATCAACTCCGTTGCTTCGGTCCGAATCCGTTCCAGCTCGGCGATCGAGCGCCTTCGCTGTACGACGCAGAGTGCTCCACCCCAGACCTCACGCAACTCAGAAATACGCCCGTCGACTCCTCCGGTGAACGCCACGTTGAGGACGGCTGCGGACACGTCGCCTTCCTGGGTCTGACCGACGGTCCACAGCCCGGCGAAGTCGGGTTCTGCTTGCGCCGCGGCGATCGCAGCTTGCAGGTTCGCTTCCGTCGTATCCGCCGGACGCGGTCGTTCCCACCCCGCTGCCGGTTCCGGACAGCCCGGCTGGAGCTCGACGTCGGCGGGGACTTCGGGCTGCTCGTAGGTTCCCGGACGCTCGGTGAGGGCAAAGGTCGCACCGTCGAACGTCCCAACCACGCGGTATCTCCCCCAGATCGTGCCGGCCGCGCGCCTCTCGCCGTCGACCATGTCCCAGTTCCAGCCGGCTACGGGAACGCCTCCGCATTGCGGTGGGAACGAAGACAGAAGGACTCCAAGGCACAGACTGGGGCCGTGTGAGGAGTTCTCGAGAACGGTGGTCGAGACCTCGAAGCGTCGCGACGTGGCCGGGGATTCGATGGGCGACAAGACCTCGCCGCGCTGGGCGCACGAGGACAGGACCAGCAGGCTCGCGGTGAGCCACATCCGTCTCATCGCTGGTTTGACGGTGCCGGTCGTCGGGCGGTTCCACCAGCACGGCCAGCGGCACGTCTCGGCGCGGTTGTGGGAGGCGGTGGGTCAAGACAAGCGCAGCTTTGATGTGTTGCGTCGCCGGGCGTCGACCTATCTGCAAAACGCCGCGCCGAACCTGTGGAGGGCCGCTGGGTGCCGGCGCACCTTCGCCGAGGCCGCGTGTTCATCCGGGTTTCCGCAGTGGTCGAGAAGCATCTGCCATCTCCGCGAGTGAGACCTGAACCTGATCAGGCAGCTCGATGCGACGCTTCCTTGCGCAGTCCCCCAAGTGCCGCTTGTCGGTCGGTAGGATCGCGATGGAGCTGGCGCGTACGCTCTGCGTGCGCATCCCGAGTGCTTCCCTCGCGGCGTCCGTCGCTCCACTCGACGTGCACATCTGGCAGGACGGCAGTGAATCGAGGCTGGTTCGCATTCAGGGAGGTTAGGCCCTTTATCCTCTCGTATGTGAACGGCCCCTGCCGCCTCGCGTACGGATGAGGGCGTTATACGACGGCGGCCGAAATCATACGGACCCCTCGGAAGCTACTCGAAACAGAACCCGGCCAGGAATCCGAGCCGTGCGCTCCCGGCTGGGGGAGGAGCCCAGTGCGGGGGTTCGCGTGCGGTGCGGGCGGGTCAATGCCCTGGCTGGGCTAAACTTCGTAAGGGGGTGTTCGGCTGGCCGTTCTTGAAGTCGAACAGGTGTTCGAGTAGCGTAACAGCCCACTGGAGGAAGTACGCGTGGTGCGACCTGCGAGGACACTGCTCAGACCGGTTGAGTTGCAGTTGGACCTTGGCTGGACTGAGCAAGCCGCCGAGGCCGACAGCACCGGCTCCGTCGTCGTTGTGGAACGCGATGCGATCGAGCTTCCCGCCGAGCCCAGGGGAGTTGTGTACACCAAGCCCTGGGTTGTCGAGTTGATTCTCGATCTTGCCGGCTATCGCCCAGAGGTCGATCTGGCGGATCTCCACGCGGTGGAGCCTTCGGCCGGGGAAGGCGCCTTCCTCGTCCCGATGATTCGGCGGTTGCTTGCTTCGCTCGAAGCCCACGGGCGCCCGCTTGACGATGCGGCAGGAGCCTTGCGCGCGTACGAGCTTGATTCGGAGGCGGGCCGGCGTGCGGTCGCGGCTGCCGTGCGCACATTGCTTGACCACGGCGTCGGTCGCGAGGACGCCGACCGTATCGCGCAAGGCTGGGTGCACGTGGGCGACTACCTGTTGGACTCGAGAGACGCTCGACGGCCTGATGTCGTGGTGGGCAATCCGCCGTACATTCGATACGACGACATCCCCGAGGATGTGCTCAGTTGTTACCGGGCTCTTTACCCCACCATGGTTGGCCGCGGGGACATCTACATTGGATTCATGGAAGCCGCGATCCGAACTCTCAAGCCCGGGGGAGTGCTCGCCTTCATCTGCGCCGACAGATGGATGCGTTCTGCCTACGGCGTGGAGTTGCGGCGGTTGATCACGTCCGCGTGCGGCGTCGAGGCGGTGATCGAGATGCACAACGCCCCTGCCTTCGAGGACGAGGTCGCGGCCTACCCGGCGGTTGCGGTTATCAGGCGTGGACCGCAACGTGGGGCGCTGATTGCAAGCGCAGGACCCGATGCTGGGGGGTCGTTGCCGGGGATGGCTTTGGCCGACGCCATTCGAAGCGCAGCGCACGATAAGAGCCGGGCAGTTCCCGGGTTCAGCGTTGCCAAGGTGGATGCGTGGTTCAGCGGTAGTGCCCCGTGGCCGGCCCTGGAACCGCATCAGCTCGAACTTTTGCAGTACCTCGAAGCCAACTTCGCGCCCCTCGAAGATCCCGTTACCGGAACGAAGATTGGCATCGGTGTCGCCAGCGGCGCCGACCGCGTGTACATCACCAAGGACGCCGATGTGGTCGAGGATGATCGCCTGCTTCCGCTGGCGATGGCCGCCGACACGCGCGAGGGCGCCGTCAAGTGGTCGGGGAACTATCTAGTGAATCCGTGGACTCGTCACGGTGATCTTGTGCAGTTGGAGGATTACCCGAGGCTTCGCGCCTATTTCGAAGGTCGCGCGCCCGAACTTCGCAGGCGCAATATCGCTCAACGCCGACCTCGGGATTGGTATCGCACGATCGATAAAGTCAACGCCGAACTCCTGGGCCGGCCGAAGCTCTACTTCCCAGACATGAAGATGTCGAGCAATCCAACCCTTGATGACGGCAGGACCTACCCGCATCACAACCTCTATTACCTCACCTCAGATGGCTGGGATCTCGAAGTACTCGGCGGCTTGTTGCTTTCGCGCGTTGCGCAGATATTTATCGAGGCCTACTGCGTCAAGATGCGCGGCGGCACGCTGCGCTTCCAGGCGCAGTATCTGCGTCGGATTCGAGTTCCGGAGCCGTTTGCCATTGTCGACGACGTTTCGGATCGACTGCGCGCAGCTTTTTGGAGCCGGGATGCAAGCGCGGCTACGTCGGCAGCAATCGATGCGTACGGGATTGGGCATCTGGCCGGGGCTCTCGGGTGTTAGCGGATCTCGACGAGCGATTCCAAGAGGCTGTGGGGGCCTTCTGGAATGCGCGCGGCCGGCAACAGCAGAAACAGATCGAGGGCGGCAAGGTTGACGCAGGGACGCGCGGCGCCGTCACCGGCGGCACGCAGATGGGTGGGTTCGAGGCTCTACTGGCGGACGTCCTTGTGCACGCGGGACTTGATCGTTCAGACATCAGGGTGCGGACGGCGCTTGAGCTTCCCGGGTATTACCGGCCCGAGAAGAAGTGGGATCTGCTCGTAGTTGTCGAGGGCCGTCTGCTCGTCGCCGTGGAATTCAAGTCTCAAGTCGGCCCGAGCTTCGGTAACAACTTCAACAATCGCACCGAAGAAGCGATCGGCAACGCCGAGGATCTCTGGACGGCGTACAGAGAAGGACGGTTTGGGAAGCACCAAGCACCTTTCCTCGGCTACTTCTTTCTCCTCGAGGACTGCGAGAAGGTTCACGCGCCGGTAGCGAACGTCGAGCCGCACTTCGAAGTCGATCCGGCGTTCAGGGGTGCGTCGTACGCCGAGCGTTACCAGGTGCTTTGCGAGCGCCTCGTGCTCGAACGCAAGTACACCGCGGCGTGTTTAGCCCTGGCGACCAACGAACATCCCACCCGCGTTAGTTTCCCAACCGAGCCCCTCGCATTTCGCCGGCTTGCCGCAGCCGCCGAGGGTCACGTAAGGGCGTTTCTCTCTTCCAGATAGTCGACGGGGCCTTCTGATGAGGCGGGACGCACGGCTCCCCGAAGGCGCGCCGCTCGCCGCTTGTGAACTCCAGCCCGGCGGTGCAACGCTGACTTGGACCGCGTGAGGCATCGGTATCCCGACGGGCCGGGGGACCGGTATTGGTTGGCGCGGGTCGCTGTACTACCAGACGACCTCGGAGAAGTTCGACCGTCTGACCCGCCAGCCGATGGTGTTCGAGCACGAGATGGACGAGTCCGGCAAGAGCGAGGGCAAGATCTACGAGTGGAAGTAGGCCTTACGCCCCGTACTCCGCGCGCTCGATCAACTCGATCTGCATGTCGCGGTTGAGGGTCACGAAGTAGGCGTTGTACCCCGAGATCCGCACGAGCAGATCCCTGTAGTTCTCGGGGTGCGCCATCGCGTCGCGCAGCGTGTCTGAACTGACCACGTTGAGTTGCATCTGCATGCCGCCCATCTCGAAGTAGCCGCGCGCGTACGCCGCCATGTTCGAGACTGAGCGCTCGTGCGGGTCGCTCGCCGATGGGACGTACTTGACGTTGAAGGCCATGTTGTTGTCGTTGGACAGCGGGTCGAGCATGGCGACGTCGCGCAGGTTGTCGAGCAGGTTCGGCGAAGCCCCCGGCGACGGGGTGAGACCGGGGGTGAAGGCCTTGCCGGCGCGCCGCCCTGAGGGCAGCGCGCCCGTCAGGCTTCCGAACGCGACGTGGTTGGACATCGACCAGAACCCGGTCGTGTAGATGCCGCCGCGGAAGTTGCGGTGTTCGGCGAAGATCCCGTGCGTCACGCTCTGGATGCGCTGTGCCATCTTGAGCGCGTCGGCGTCGCCCGAGCCGAACTTGGGAGCCTTGTTGTCGATCATGGCGTGGATGTTCTCGTACCCGACGAAGTCGGCACGCAATGCGTCCAGCAGTTCGCCGAATCCGATCAGTTTCTCATCGTAGACCAGATGCTTGATCGCCATCATCGAGTCCACGTTGTCAGCAAGTCCGATGCAGGCCGCTCCGGACGTGTTGTACTTCGCTCCTCCGACGGTGACGTCTTTGCCCGAGCGAATGGTGCCATCGATGAGCGAGGACAGCAGAGGTGTCGGACGCAGGTCTGCGTGCGCGGCGCCCAGGACGTTGTTGTATTCGATGGCTTGTTCGGCGAGGAAACGCAGTTGCGTGGTGTAGGCGGCGAAGAAGTCGTCGAAGGTGGGGAAGGCTCCGGCTGCCGGATCGCCGGTCGAGGGGCCGACCTTCCAGTCCATGAGCGGGTGCAATCCGTCGTAGAGCGCCATTTCCAGCGCGGCGACGAGGTTGAACATCATGCAGTTTGTGTGCCCGATGTGCTTGCCCGACACGGTCGGCTCGACACAGCCGGTCGCCGACCAGTCGCGCCGGTCCTCGAGTTCGTACCCGAGATGCTCGATCGAGGCCAGGATGGTCTCGTCGCAGTGCATGGACGGTGTTGCCGTCGTGATCAGGTTCACCTCGCACAATCGCTTGAGGTAGGCATCGCTGTTCTCTTTGTAACTGAACCGCGCGTTCACGTTCGGGTCACGCAACTTCAGCATCTCGGTGACCTTTAAGAACACGTAGGTCATGTCGCACACGGCCGAGGATCCGTCGCGCGCAAGGCCGCCGAGCGTGATCGCCTGGTCGGAAGAACTTCCACCGAACAGGTAGTTGCCGATGTCGGGAACCAGCGGCAGGTGATCGGTGAGGCGCATGTAGAAGCAGCCGATCAACTCGACCGCGTTGCGCACGTACTCCTCGCGCGCGCCGGCGTCGGAGAGCTTTGCCATGTCGGCCTCGAAGAAGGGCTGCAGCCACACGTCCAGGCGCCCGATCGACAGCCCGGCGTTGGTGTTCTCCATGTGCAGCCCGATCCACACCAGCCACATCGCCTGGACGGCTTCGAACAAGGTGCGAGCAGGGTGCTCGGGAACGCGCGCGCACGCCTCGGCGATCGCGCGCAACTCCGCCGCGCGCGCCGGGTCGGTGCATGCGTCGGCTTCGGCGCGCGCCTGCGCGGCGATGTTGCGCGCGTAGGCGATCACGCCTTCAAGGGTCTGTTGCATCGCCTGCAATGTGATGCGCTTGGATTCGTCGGCGCCGGCGATCTCACGGTCGATCTCCTCGATGATGCCGCGCGCGCCGACGGCGAAGAGCTTGGGGTAGTCGGCGATTGTGTGCGAAAGCGCTGCGGTCTTCCAGGCGAAGTAGACGGCGAAGCGACCGTCGAGTTGTTGGTACAGGGGCTCGTCGTGGCGGTCGCGCACCCATTCACGGAAGTTGCGGCTCGCCCAGTAGGGGAAGACGTCTTGGTGCAGGGTTAGCACGGTCTCCTCGGAGACGTCGTACGGGTTCAGCATGCGGTCGGCGGCGCTCAGCAATTCGCCCCAAATCATGGTGCCGTGAGAGTCGGGGTAGATGACCACGCCGACGTCCTTCGCCGTGGTGGTCCCGCCGAGCAGGTCGCCCGAGCGAATGATGGGCTTGCGACTCTCCATGAGGTGGCGCAGAGCGAGGGCTTGGCGCATCACCGGGTTCCATGGCTTGCCGTCGCGGTCGGTCTCGAAACCGTTGTCGCGGAACCACTGGGTCAACAACGCCGGGCGTTCGGCGCAGATCTCGGGCTTCTTGGTGAAGTGGAAGTCGAGGAAGTCCTTCAGGCGAGGGAAGTCATCGAGTGAGAAGCGAGCAAGGTTCGGTTCGTCCAACCACTTCACCTTGTCGGCCGGCGCGGCGGTGATGAAGTTGGGAGCAGGCTTGGGAGCGGACCCGTTTGTCGAAACCGGCGAAGGGGTTCCGGCGCGCTCTTGGCGTTGCTTAGCCAGTGCCTTCGCCGTGCGCTTGCGCAGCAATAGAGAGTTGTAGAAGTTGAACAGCGAGAGGTAAGTGAGGTTGCCCGAGGTGCGCATGCGTCCGCGCATCAGCAACAGCAGCACCTCATTCGGCGTCGCTGCGAGCATTTCCTTGACCGCGTCGTCGTCGTGGAAGATCAGCGTTGTCGTGGGGGAGCGAACGCCCGCGCGCACCGACAGCCGTCCATCCTTGAATTGCAGCGTCTGGGAAACCGAGTCGGACTCGGTGCGAAACCCGACGGAGAAGTTGATCCATCCGTCGCGTCCACGCAGATACTTGCGAAGCGATGGGCGGGTGTTGAAGGAAACGGCCATCGCGCGTAGCAGTACTGCGGCGAGCAGGTTCGTGCGGGATCGCACGTTGGTTGCCTTCGACATCTGAGTCATGGCTCCCCCAGCATTGGTAATCCGCGCTCTCGTGTCCGAATTCTACCAGTCCGCAAAATCGGGCCGTCTTCCGGTTACGACAGGGCGCGCGCCAGCGTCGCGATGGTTTGGATCAACTCGTCGACTTCTTGATCGACCACACCCACGAAAGCGTCCATCGCGGCCCCCTGGATCGCCCAGATCACGAGGTTGACGATCCCCGGCGTCGCAAGGCCTTGGGGCAGGACGCCGGCGGCCAAGGTTACGTTGGCCGCGGTGTTGCGCTCCAAGACCGGCCGCAGGGCTTCCCGCAGGGCGGGGTCCGTTCGCGCGGCCATCACCAGTTCGTACGAAGCTGTCATGGACGGAAGGCGGAACACGTCCCACAAAGCCCGCACGCTTGCGGCGACGGCGTCGGTGGCTTCGCCTGCGCTCTCTAGGCGTGCGCGCACGACTTCTCGCACATCGTCGTAGAGCGCTTCGGCTGCGTCGGCGAATAGGTCGGCTTTGGTGGGGTAGTGGCGGAAAAGAGCCCCTTGGGAGCAGCCGGCGCGCGCGGCGATGTCGGCCGTTGTGGCGCCCGCGTATCCACGTTCAGCCAGGCTTTCGATCGCGGCCGCGCACAGGCGCGCGCGGGTCGCAGCGCTTCGCTCGGTCTGGGTCCTTCTCTGCGCCACGGGGTTTCCTTCCCGGTCCTATGTTTGATAGTGTGCGCTCGCTATCTTAGCAAACGCGAGCTTGTGCCGGGTAGACCGGCGGGATCTGGAGGGGTCATGGCGACGAAAGTGGTGGTCCTGGGTGGGGCCGGAGCGGTGGGCAGTCAGGCCGTGCGCACGCTGGCCGAACACGGCGGCTTCGACGAAGTCGTGATCGCCGACTGGAACCTGGCGCGCGCGCAGGAACTCGCCACCGAGATCGGGCGCGCGGGGGTCACGGCCGCGGGCGTTGACGTGATGGATCCCGACGGCGTTGCGAACCTCGTCCGAGGCAGCGACATCGTCTTGAACTGCGTCGGTCCCTTCTACCGCAGTGTCAAGACCGTTCTGTCGACCGTGCTGGATCTGGGCATCAACTACGTGGACGTCTGCGACGACGTGGATGTGACCAACGAGATCCTCGAGTGGGACGCGCGCGCTAAGGCCGCCGGCGTCACCGCGCTGATCGGCATGGGCTCCTCTCCCGGCGTCACCAACTTGTTCGCGAAGTTCGTCGTCGACCAGATGCTGGACGAGTGCGAGACGGTGGACATCTTCCACACTCACGGCGGCGAGCCGATCGAGGGCCCCGGTGTCATCGGCCATCGCTTCCACTGCATGTCCATCGACATTCCGATGTTCCTCGAAGGCGAGTTGCGTACGGTGAAGTACTTCGAGCCCGATGGGATCGCACTGCGTCAGACCTTCGATTTCCCGCTGGTTGGAGACGGAATACCCGTGTTTCCGTACCCGCACCCCGAGCAACTCACGCTCCCGCGATTCATCAAACTGCAGCGCGTGACCAACAAGGGCTCGGTTCTTCCGATTCCGTATTACGAGCTGACGGCAGAGATGTGTCGCCTGGGGCTCAGCAGCAAGGACCCGGTGTCGGTCGGCGATCAGTCGGTGGTTCCTTACGACTTCGCAACTGCGTTCCTGATCCGCGAGCGCGACCGGATTCTGGCCGAGACGAACTTCGGCGAGCAGCGTGGATGCATCTCGGTCGTGGTCACCGGAAAGAAGGACGGCGAGCCACGCGAATTTCGGTTGCACATGGCGTCTGCGAGCAAGGCGTTGGGCGAAGGCACCGGGATTCCGGCGGCGATCGGTACGATGCTCGTCCACCGCGGCAAGGCATCGTCCGCAGGGGTTTTGCCGCCTGAGGCGCTGCTAGACGCAACCGATTTCCTTGGATTGGTCGCACAGTTGCCGTCGCTGACTTCGTCGGCAAGCACGTTCATCGAAGAGGTTCTGCCGGACGGCACCGTGAAGCAGATGCCTCTGTAGGGGAGCGGCCGATGGAACGCTTCATTCTGGCGATCGATCACGGCACGTCCGGCATCAAGGCTGCGATCGTGTCGGAGCGCGGCGCAGTGTTGGACGCGGAGTTCGTCTCCACCCCGACGTTGTACCTACCGGGCGGGGGGGCGGAGCAGGACCCGCAGGGGTGGTGGGATGCGCTCGTCACGGCAGTGAAGGCATTGCGCGCGCGCGGCAGGGTGTCATTCGAACGCATCGAACTCGTTGGTGTTTCCAGCACGTTTTCGACAACGGTGGCCGTCGATTCCGAGGGTGAGCCGGTGATGCCGGCGATCACGTGGCTGGACTCGCGCGGCAGCGAGTACGTGCGCGCAGCGATGCGAGGGTTTCCGAGTTTTCAGGGTTACGGAATCACGAAGGTATCGCGCTGGGTGAGGCGTACGGGGGGTGCGCCTGCGTTGTCCGGGAAGGATGACGCAGCGCACGTCCTGCTGGTAAAGCACGCTTTTCCAAAGGAGTACGCGCGCGCGCGCTGGTTCCTGTCCAGCAAGGACTATCTAACGCTGCGGCTTACCGGAGAGGTCGCGACGTCGCCCGACGCGGTGCAGCTTTTCTACGTGACCGATACGCGCGACGCGAACAACATTCGGTACGACGACGGCCTGATCCGCGGGCTGGGGATCGATCGCGAGAAGTTGCCGCCGCTGCGCGCGTCCACCGAGGAACTTGGAACGTTGCGCGCGAGCGTCGCCGACGAACTCGGATTGCCGCGCACCGCGCGCGTCGCAGTCGGCGCGGCGGACATGGCCTCGGCGCTCGTTGGCTCAGGTGCCGTGCGCGATTATCAGGGACACCTCTACATAGGTACCTCGTCGTGGGTGCAGTGTCCGGTGCCGTTTCGCCGCACCGACGTTCTGCATCAGATCGCGTGCTTCCCAACTGCGGTTCCGGGCCGTTATCAGGTGGTCAACGAGCAGGACTACGCCGGCGGATCCGTCGACTTCTTGGTCAAGCACGTGTTGGAGCGCGCGTGGGGATCCGTCGGGGCGCCGCTTCCCAAGGATCCGTTCGCGGTGATGGAGCAAGTCGCGGGTTCGGCGCCGGCCGGGAGCAACCGCTTGATCTTCACGCCGTGGCTGAACGGTGAACGCACTCCGGTGGACGACACGCATCTGCGGGGCGGGTGGCACAACTTGTCCACGACCACGACGCTGGAGGACATGGCGCGCTCCGTGCTCGAGGGTGTTGCCTACAACATTCGCTGGAGCTTGCACTACGTCGATCGCTTCGTGAAGCGCAAACTCGAACCGCTTCGATTCATCGGCGGCGGCGCGCAGTCCGACACGTGGTGTCAGGTCCTTTCCGATGTCTTGGATCGCGAGATCCACCGTGTCGCTGATCCTCGGCAGGCCAACGGGAGGGGCGCAGCGCTGATTGCCGCGGTCGGCGCCGGGTGGGTGAAGTTCGATGAGATCCCGGACCTGGTTCGGGTTGAGCGTGCGTTCTCACCCGATCCGGCGAACCGCGCGATCTACGACGAGATGTACGGCGCTTTCCGCCACATCCACAAACGCAACCGCGGCGTGTACCGGCGACTCAACAAGGCCTGACAAAAGCTGCGTTTTGACCTAGTAGCTGGGCGGCGTGTTTCATGGGAGCCCACCGGGTGAGGCAACAAGGGGGCTGCATGTATCGCCGTTCGCTGCTGTTCGTCGTCGCAATCATGTGCGTATCCATGGCGCCGGCAGGGCGTGCGAGCGTGCCGCGACCACCCCTTCAGGAGGGGTCGCCCTGGCCGCAGATGCGTCACGACGCGCGCAACACCGGACGAAGCGATCTACGTGCGACCTATCGCCAAGGCGCCGTACCCTGGTCTTTTGAGACCGGCAAGGGGATCTTCAGCACGCCGGTTATCGGTGCCGATGGCGCGGTCTACTTCGGCTCCGCCGACGAGAACTTCTACGCGCTGAACCCCAACGGGACCGAGCGCTGGCGTTATGCCACCGGCGGAATCATCGACTCGGCCGCGACCATCGGCCGCGACGATCCCTCCCTGGGTTCGTCGCCGATCACCTTCGGGTCGGGCGACGGCAACCTCTATCGCTTGCGCGCGGACTCGGCGCCGCTGGATTCCGCTGATCGTCTGGTGTGGAAGTTCGCCAACACGCTGCCGCCGGTCAGCGGTGAACTGGTGAACTGGTTCGAGGGCAACGTGGTGACCGGCCACGACGGGACGCTGTATGCGGGCACCACCAATGGCTATGGGTTTGCAGTGAATCCGGATGGAACTCAGAAGTGGGCGTGGGCCGCCGGAAACGCGGTGTGGAGTGCGGCCGCAGTAGCTCCGGACGGCACGACTTACTGGGATTCGCTCGACTTGCAGATCTACGCGGTGGACTCGAACGGAAAGACCAAGTGGCGCACTCCGACATCGGGATTCTTGAGCGCGTCGATTGCGGTTGGAACCGACGGAACGCTCTACGTGGGCTCCTGGGACAGTCGCGTCTATGCGCTCGATTCGGCGACCGGGGTTCCGAAGTGGAGTTTCCCGACGAGCGATCACATCTACGCATCCGCCGCACTCGGCGAGGACGCGTTTGGTAACACCGACGCGATCTACGTCGCGTCGACCGACGGGTCCATCTACGCGCTTTCACCGGGCGGAGACTTGCTTTGGCGTTACGACACCGGGGACGCTGTGCGGTCTTCGCCGGTCGTCGGGCGCGCGCCCGAGGGCGAGCAAGGCGACATCGTCTACGCCGGATCTTCCAACGGAAATCTGTACGCGATCAACTCGTCGGATGGGACTCGACGTTGGTCGTTCGACACCACACCGGATGATCCGGTGCTCCGCGATCGCAACGACCTCAACGCGTCTGCAGCACTTGGCTCCGACGGCGTGTACATCGGCGGAGAGCACGGCCGGATGTGGCGCGTTCCCTACGACTATTGCCTGAACGTCGCCGACGCACGCTGCGAAACCGATCCCGGCGAGGAGTTTGCCGGCGACCTTACCGGCGCGTTCTTGGTCTCTTCCGGCGGCTCGACCATGGAAAGTGGTCCGGAAAGCGGACTGCCTGCTGCCGTAATGATCAACGCCCGCCTGGTCGTGCGTCGCAACGGCGAGACCGTGGATGCCGCGATGCTTCCCGGTCCGTCGGGGACGGCGAAGGACTTGGTCTCGGTATCGCCTGCGTTCGACTTCGATGCGCAACTGTCGGGAGACGGGCACTTCTTGCACATCGTGCCGAGGGACATCCTTGACCCGGACACGAATTATCGCGTGCACCTGAAAGGCAACTACACATCGGACGGGATCCCGGCGAGCAACACGGTGATCGGGGGGACCTCGCTGGGCGTTTTCGACGACGACTTCGTGTTTCGCACGGGTGCGGTCGGCGGAATCGGGTTCCCTATGTCGGTTGGACCGAACGAGGTGTCGGCCGTGCGACTCGACCGTATCGCCGTGCCGCTGCCGCCCATGTTGCCGAGCATCAACCAGATCGGTTTCGACAGCTTCGAGTGGCTCGCCGGCGCGATCGACGTTTCGCCACCGGATGCGAACGGCGGCGGGTCCGTGGTGTTGTGGGTTGTTAGCGGGAAGAGAGATCCGGCGACCGGGATCTGGGTTGCCGATCCCGCCGGTGACTTCGCTTTCCCCTTGACCGGTCGCTACTCGGACGATGCATTCGCGCTGTCGCTGAAGGATCTCACACTGGACTTCGGGTCGTTGTCGGTTCCGGTGACCAAGATGGAGATGCGCGGACGCCTCTCGCCGCATCTCGACACTCTGCCGGGCGCGAGCCTCTACGGAGAGGTCGAGTGTCTCCAAGTGCCCGTGTACGGCCCGCTCGCGTTCTTGCTGGGACTCTGCAATACCAACGACAAGTTGGCGGCGGCCGGAACTTTCATCACGCGCGCGTATGACGCGGCAGGCCCAGCCAACAAGCGGCCGGCCGGCCTGTCTGTGATTGGTGTCTCGGTTGAGCGCCCAACGGCGCTGAGCGACGGATCGGTTGTTGCCGACCTGGCCTTGGAGCCGGGCGCACACTACTCGGCCGACCGGCACGTGATGTCGATCATGCTTTCTGACGCGGTCACCGGCGAGGTGGTCGCGGTGGACTACCGAGGCGGAATGACGACAGAGACGGGCGCGACGGGTGACGTTGCCCAAGTGCGCCTGACGATTCCTCGGGGAACGGGGCTCCCGGATTCACTTCGCGTACACGTGATCGCCGATGTGTTTCCCCTCGCGACGATGGACCGATAGGTGTGCTTCCGGGCTATTCTTGCCGCGACAATGCGAAAGGCGAGGATCGTTGTGGGGACGGCAGCCACACTGGCTGCCGTGCTGCTCGGCGCGTGCGGGAACTCCGGCGCGACCGGCGGCCCTCCGACGCGAACGTCCACCCCGACACTGGTGGCGTCCGAGTCCGGGGTGGATGTCCCGACGGCGAAGCCGTCGGTTGCGCCTGAGCCTTCCTCGAAGACGGCTACGGCGGCCGACGTTGCCGCGGCGCGGCGTGTGTGGCGGACGTGGTCCGGTGCCGTTCTCTCAGGTGATTTCGATGCGGCCGCCGCGGCGAGTCGGGACGGAGCGAACGCTTGGACGGTCGTTACGCGAATCGTCGCCGAATCGGATGAGGCGCGCGGGGATGCGCACAAGTTCGGCGGCACGATGCGCGGCGAGAGCGTGGTCGCATCCGACTCGGGTGCGGTGCTGCTCGATTCGGTCTTGGAACTTCGCGAAGTTGCCGCGGCCGGCGAGCGGACTGTGCAGATCACCCGTCCGCTCTTGCACAAGGTGTCGGGCGTCTGGTTCGTGACCTCGTTTTCAGCCGGCGGCCGCCAGATCCGTTGGACGGCGATTGGGGTTCAGAAGGAGGTCCGGGGAGTTCGCCTGGAGGTTCTCTCGGTGCTCGATGTGCTGGGCGGGACCTGGCTGGTGACGCGCACTACGGTCGCCCAGGGTTCCAGGAGTTTCACGGCGGGGGAGTCCGAACTCGTCGCGAGCGCAGGCGCGACCAAGAAGCTGGTTGGAGCGTTCTTCTCCGCCGACGCGCGCCCAGTCGGGGTGTGGAGATTCCCGGAGGTTGATGAGATCCGGGGGATTCGGCTCACGCTTGACGAAGACGGCGAGAGCTTGCTCTTCGCGTTCGGATCCTGATCGGAGCCTTCCGGAAGTACCGGTTTGTAACGTTCATCGCAATTTAGTGCTTAGGAGAGTCTTCTAACGTAAGCGCTGGTCTTGTATACCGGAGACCTTGGGCCGAGAGCACCGTTCGACTAGTGGCTGGTGTGGCGGGTTGGGCACGCCTGCTTCGAGTTAGAACGGAGCGCGGCAAGGCGAGCGGGCGGTATCGCCTGCAAAAGGAGGAGAACGTGAAGAAGCTCTTCGTAACGATCCTCGCGATCGGCATGGTCGCGGGCATGGCTTCGAGCGCATTTGCGGAACCGGGTCCCTCGGCCGCGACCGGCAAGGGCAAGAACGGCACGCCTGCGAGCCCCACCGACCGGTCGGCAGGCCAGGACAACCTGCTCGAGCCTGCAGGTGTTCCGGTCTTCGTCGGGGGCGGCCTGAACCAAGACGCCCCGTCGGGGACGCTCGGCGTTGCCGTTGGCGACGAGGGCGATGAGAACTCGGTCGGCCGCGCGTCGATCTCCGGTGATGACGGCGGGATCTACGTCTACGCTGAGGACTACACCGACGGCGACCAGATTTCCACGGTGGTCTCAACGGTCGACTGCACCACGACCGGAGTGTTGCTGGGCTGCGACGGCAACGACGACGACGCGGTTCTGGTCACGATCAGCCTGGCATAAGAGCCAGAACGTACGGTATGTCGATGGGCTCGCTTCTGCGGAAGCGGGCCCATCGAGCTTTTGGGGAGTGGAATCAGTCGTTGGAGCAGTCGGTCTCGCCCGGTATTTGCGGTCGAAATGCCAGAGACCACGCCCGGTCGTTGTTCATCCAGCGGGTGATCTGGGTGGCTTCGCGCGCGCGCGCCAGCACCGGCACAAGGTCTGCGCCCTCGACAACGCCGCAGCGCATCTGCTCGTCCACGGCCGCGCCAAACGTGGTGAGTGCTTCGTCCAGCGGCCAGTCGATCTCGTTCGGGGTCACGTCGGGGATCCCCGAGGCCGGGCGAACCACGATTCGCAGCGCGTCGAAGTCGTAGGCGCGCTCATCGCCGAGCGAGTTCTCGGGGAGCCATGAGCGCAAGTCGCCGAGGCGTTCGCGGAACTTCGTCAGTGCGGCGCGCGCGCGCCGGTCATCGTCGCTGGTCGCCGGGAGGCTTCCCTCGATTCCCAGGGCGTATGCGGAGATCTCGTGCGTGCGTCCGTCGGCGACGACGGTGAACGTAGTCGTTCCGGCGTCGGCGACGCCCGGTTGGTCGTAGTGGTGGTTTGGTCCGAACAACCCGGCGTCGCGGGCAGCGGCCAAGATCATTTGGATCCCGTCCTCGGAGACCTTTTGCTCAAGGACGTTCGGCATGGCCGGACCTGGGTAGATCTCGATCTGCGGTCCCGTGGTAATGATGCGTCCGTCGCCGGAGAGCGTGAACTCGGGGACGGCGGTGAGGTTCCAGCCGGCGGGAACGAATCCGCCGGCCGTGGAGACCTGCAGCACCAACTCGCGCGCGCCTGAAGGGTGCGTGATCGAGGACGCCATCGAACCGGGTGCCGCGCACGCCGTCAACAGAATCGTGAGTGCTCCCGCCAGCTTTCTCATTCGTTCCTCCGTGATCGTCGATGGTTGGACGGAGGCCTCCGGTGATCGGTTCCGCCGCGTTCGGGTATCGTGCCGCTCATGCCCTTTACATACGTCCTCCGACCCCGGTATGCGGAAGTGGACATGCTGGGGGTCGTCTTCAACGCGCACTACCTGACGTACTTCGACGATACATCGACCAGGTTCTTTGAGTCGCTCGGCTTCCCTCCGAAGGAGACCTTCGCCGAAGGGGGCGCATTCGAGGCCATGCTGGTGAAGGCGGTTCTCGAGTGGCGCTCGCCTGCGGGGTTCGATGACCTTATGGAGATCGCGGTGCGAGTAGAGCGAATCGGCAACGCGTCGTTTGACCTGCGCTACGTCGCGACGGTTGATGGCCGCGTTACTTGCGAGGCGACCGTTACCTACGTGACGGTGACGCGCGATGCCAAGGAATCGCGGCCGATCCCCGAGATCTTGCGCGCGCGCCTCGAGTCCGAACTCGCGCGCGTCTAGGGCGCCGGGGAGGAGAACTGGAACCGCCGCCGAAGACCTTCACCGAGAGAGCCTTTGGGTGAGGGGAGTATCAGTATGCGGCGTAGTCGGGTTGTCCTTTCTGCATTGCTTGCAATCGCGGCGTTGGTCGCGCCCGGACCGGGGCGGGCATCCGGGTTTCCGCCCGATGATGCAGTCTTGGCTGGAACGATCTTGCCGCCGGGGGCCGACTACGCGCACGCGATCTCGGAGGTTTCGGCCTACGACAACCTGGCCTACGAGTATCCCCAACTGACCGAAGACACGCTCTTCCGTTATTTCAAGAACGCCGGCTTCGGCCCTGAGGGCACCATCGCGCGCGAGTACTCGCCCCGGCCGGGCGTGAAGGTCCTGCGCGATGAGCGCTGGGGGGTGCCCCACGTCTACGGCGACACCGACGAAGACGTGTGGTTCGGTGCGGGTTACGTCTCGGCCGAGGACCGTCTTCCGATCATGGACCTGCTTCGTGCCATCGGTCGCGGAGAGGCGTTCGAACTTCTTGAGACGACGCCCGCGTGGATGGCAGACGCGGAATGGGTCCGCTTGTACGGCTACACCGAAGAGGAGTTCCAAGAGCAACTCGCGCGTTTGCCGAAGGAGTTCGGCGACGACGGCGAGGAGGTGCTGGTCTCGATGCGCGAGTTCATCGACGGAGTGAACGACTACGTCGCGCGCATCCACCGGGCCGAAGTCCCCCTTCCCGACGGGTACCGCGAGATCGGCCGGATGCCTGCCCCGTGGAGAGAAACCGACATCGTGGCGGTGACCACGGTGATTCGGGCGATGTTCGGCGCCGGCGGCGGCGGTGAACTGCGAAACGCGCAGGTGCTCGGCAGCCTCGAGCAAGAGTTCGGACTCGTGGGTGGTCGCGGCATCTACGAGGACTTCCGCAACCGGAACAACCACGATGGTCCTTCTCAGACCGGCCTGTCGTTCCCCTACATGCAGCGAGACGAATCGCAGATCGTCCCCGCCGCAAATGTGCGCACCTTCTCGACCGGCAAGCCCGGCGTGCAGGTGCTGCTCGAGAACCTCGCTCCGTTGAGCAGTCCCGCCGTGCGCTTGGGCGAGATCGGGCGCTTGGCGGATCGAGCGACGATTCGCTGGGACCGTTTGAAGTTGGACACGCCGCTCGGTTCGATCGATCTGCGTCCTCGCGGGTTGTCCAATGCGGTCGTCGTCGGAGCATCTCGTTCGGCGACCGGCCGGCCGATGCTTCTCGGTGGGCCGCAAACCGGGTACTTCTCGCCCGAGATCTTGATGGAAGTCGATTTGCACGGCCCAACGATTCACGCGCGCGGCGCCGCGTTCCCGGGGATCTCGATGTTCGTACTCCTGGGACGTAGCAGCAACGCGGCCTGGACCGCGACCGCGGGCGGCGGCGACATGATCGACACTCGCATCGAGTTGCTGTGCGAGGCGGACGGGTCCGCACCGACGGAGCACTCGACGAGTTATATGTTCCGCGGTTCCTGCGAACCCATGAACCGCCGCTTGGTTCGCTCGCTTCCGCACCTGCCCGGCGTTGCCGGTTACCGCGCGCTTCCGGACATCTACGCCGAGCGCACGATTCACGGTCCGGTCATCGCGCGCGGAACCGTTGACGGGCGTCCCGTTGCCGTCGCGCGCCAGCGCTCGACGTACGGGCGTGAAGCAGACTCGGCGATCGCCTTCTTGCGGCTGAACCGCAATGAGGCGTGCTCGGGTGAGGAGTTCGTCAAGATCATGGCGGACGTGAACCTCAGTACCAACTGGATGTATGCAGGTGCGAAGGACATCGCCTACATGCACGGAGGGCTCTACCCGCGACGCCCCGCGTCGGTGGACCCGGATCTTCCGGTCTGGGGGACCGGCGAGTGGGAGTGGGATGGTTTCCTGACTCCTGCCGAGCACCCGCACGAGATCAACCCGGCGTCCGGGTTCATGACCTCGTGGAACAACCGTCCAGGCCGCGACTGGGGTGCGGCCGATTCGAAGTGGGGGTGGTCTTCTCTCTATCGGTCGAGGATGCTGCACGACCGCGTTGCGGCCGACGATTCGATCACCGTGGTCGAACTCGTGCAGTTGATGGAGGAAGCCGGACTCACCGATATGCGAGCGTCCTACGACCTTCCGCTCGCGTTGCGGGTTCTGAACGCCGGCACGGCGCCGTCGGCGCGCGCGGCGCAGATGAAGGAGATCCTGAGCGCGTGGGTTGCTTCGGGTGCCCTGCGGCGGGACTCAGATCACGATGGGCGCTATGAGCATGGATCTGCGGTCGCGATCATGGACCAATGGTGGTCGGGGATGATCCACTCGATCTATGACCCGGTCTTGGGTGACGTGACTCGCATCCCGCTCGGATTCGACAACGCGCCGGGACCGACGGGCAGCGCATACCAGGACGGGTTCTACGGTCAGATCTGGACCGATCTGTCGCAGGTTCTGGAGGACGCGATCAACTCCACGACGTCGCAGGTCTATTGCGGAAGCACAACGGCCGGCACGACCGGGACTCTCTCGGATTGCGCTGGGGCGTTGTGGGCCTCGCTCGACGCAGCAGGTGCGGCGCTTGCGGGAAGCCAAGGAGAGGATCCGTCCGCGTGGGACATGAATCCCGAACTCGAGCGCATCCGGTTCCTGCCGGGTGCGGCGATCTCGATGCACTGGGTGAACCGCCCGACGTTCCAGCAACTCACCGTCTTCGGGGAGTAGCGAGCCTGCTACGAGTTCGTCCTTGATCCGTTCACGAAGACGCCGTCGCGCATGTGAAGCGCGCGCGTGGCGAATCCGGTGACGGTGCGGTCGTGCGTGACCAGGATTACGGTTTGGCCGTGCTCGCGCGACAGGCGCGCGAGCAGGTTCACGATCTCTTCTCCGTTGCGTGTGTCGAGGTTGCCGGTGGGCTCGTCGGCGAGGATGACGCGCGGGTCGTTAGCGAGCGCGCGCGCGATGGCGACGCGCTGTTGCTCGCCGCCGGAGAGCTGCGACGGCAGGTGAGCGGCGCGCGCTCCGAGGCCGACTTCCTCCAGCCGCGCCGATGCCTTCTCGCGCCGCGCCGCCGGCTTCATGCGAAGCGGCGCGAGTGCCGCTTCGACGTTCTCGACGGCAGTCAGCGTTGGAATGAGGTTGAACTGCTGGAATACGAATCCGAACGCGCGCAGGCGCAGGTCTGCCAACTGGCGCTCGCCGAGTCTTTCGAGGTCGTGATCTTCGAACGTTACGGTCCCTTCGGTTGGGCGGTCGAGACCGCCGAGCAACTGCAGCAGGGTGGTCTTTCCCGATCCGCTTGCGCCTTCGATCACGAGGAATTCCCCCGCCGGAATCGAAAGGTCGACGCCGTCTACCGCATTGATGGTGGCGTCGCCTTGGCGGTAGCGCTTGAAGACGTTCTTCAACTCGTACATGCCCTTATCCAATCTCTCGAAGCGCGTCGGCGGGGCGAAGGCGGGCGGCACGCAGTGCGCCGACTGCGCCGGACACCAACCCGCCGAGGAGCGCCAGGCCGAAGGCCAGCATCAGCAGCGACGCGTCGATCGGCGCGCGCAGGGCAATCGTGTCTGTTGCGGCAGTCGAGACCTGCCCGAGTCCAAAGATAGCCCCGGTGGATGTCGTCGACGCGGCGCTGGCTTGAAGCGGCGGTGCGAAGGCCGCGATTGCCAGGGCCGTCACAATTCCTAATCCGATCCCAATGATTCCGCCCAGCGCGCCTTGCGCCAGCGATTCTCCGACGACCTGGCGCACGACGAGTCCCTTGCTCCAGCCGATGGCCTTGAGCGTCCCGAGTTCGCGTACGCGCTTGCTCACCGAGGACAACGTCAGCAGGCTCGCGATCAGAAACGCCGCGATCAGCAATACGGTGCTGAGCATCGTGCCGAGTCGGTCGGCTAGACCGGCTGCATCGACCAGTGAGCCGCTCACGCGCGCGGCGACGTCTTCGGCGCTGGTCACTTGGGCGCCGGGGAAGGCTGAGGCGATGTCGGCGCTGAGCCCCTTCACGGTGCCTGCGTCCGCTGCGCGCACGAGCAGCACGTTCACGCGTCCTTTGCGCGCCGAGAGCTTCTGGAGGGTATCGAGTGGAATGTAGACGTCTGCCGCTTGGCCGCCCAATGGAGGCTTGGCGAAGCCGACTACGGTGATCTTGGTTCCGTTGAGGTCGAGCGTGTGTCCGACAGCGATTCCCTGTCGCTGCGCATACGCGTCCGAGAGCACGCCCTCAGCGGTCCCGTTTGCGCTCAAGAACTTGCCCGCGGTCAGCTGCGACTCCGTGATCAAGCCGAGGTCCGGCTTCGCCAGGTCCACGCCGGCGATGGTGTAGGTCTCGCTGGTGATGTCGGTCTCGGGCGGGTTCAGCGCCTGGCGGATGGTGCGCTCCGGCACGTTCACCGAGCCCCTGAAGCGCAGCAGGCGCTCGGGCATGCACTCCCCGAACGCGTCGCGCGGGCTCTTGCCGGACTTGCGTTGCTTGTCGAAGCACTCCTCCATCACCTTGCGCTCGGCGGTGGTGGGGGGCGACACGTTCTGCTCGACGGTGATGGTCTCGCCGCCGGTTTGGATCTCGGCGACGATCTCGGGGACCGTGCCTTCCTGGTGGACGGCAAGCAGGGTCAAGCCGGTGCCTACCGCCGCGACCCCTTCTATCTTGGCGACATCGGCGGCTTGTTCGGCCGGGAACGTCAACTGTGTGGCCGGCAGGAAGTAGGTGTGCACGAACTTGTCGCCGGCATCCCCGAGCTTCGACAGGTCGGTGATCACCGACTGGTTCTCCTTGATGAGCGCGGCTTGGTCCTCGGCGGAGATCGCGGCGCGCGCGCCGCCGAATCTCCCGAACCCGAATCCTCCGGGGCCCTCTTCGGGCGTCCCGGCCGCCGGCGACGGGGTCGCCGTGGCGACCGGTCTGGTGACCATCAGGTCCGTTCCCACGCTGGCGAGCGGGTTCAAGACGTCCCGCTGCGCTTCGTCCAGCCCGTTGGACACCGATGTGATGGCGGCAACGAGGCCGACGCCGAGTGCCAACCCGAGCACCGTTAGCACGGTACGTCCGGCGCGCCGTCGCAACTCGTTGCGTATGTAGGTCAAGAAGAACACGTTGAGTCCTTTCGTCCGCTTGCGCGGTCATTCTGATGCGCGCGTCTTTGGTTCGGCTGGGAGCCGGCTGTGAGCAGCCTGAGGATCACGAGTTCTCCGAGCCGGTCCGGGGGAGCCGCACGCGGAAGGTCGCGCCGCCGCCCGGCTCGCCGGAAACCCCGATCGTTCCGCCATGAGCCTCGACGATCGCCGCTGCAATCGATAGCCCGAGACCGGCGCCGGGTCGACCTGCGCGCGCCGAGGCGGCACGCCAGAACCGCTCAAACACGTGTGCGGCGATCTCGGGGGGGACTCCCGGACCTTGGTCGGAGACCTCCAACTCCATGAACTCTTCCGACGCCCGCACGATTACCTTAACGGGCGTGCCGGCGGGCGTGTGTGCGAGGGCGTTTCCGACGATGTTCGCTGCGACCTGACGCAGTCGCGCTTCGTCGCCGGATACGATTGCGGTCTCCGGCGCGGAGAACTCGATGACGCGCTCTGGAGCGATGGCGCGCGCGTCGTCGACTACGTCGGAGGCGATCGAGCGAAGGTCTACCGGCGCGCGCTCCAGCGGCCGGCCTTGATCGAGTCGTGCGAGCAGCAGCAGGTCGTCGACGAGGATGCCCATGCGCGCGCCTTCTTCTTCGATGCGTCGCATCGCGGTCGCCAAATCGTCGGGTCGGGTTTCGGCGCCTCGCCGAAACAACTCCGCGTAGCCTCGGATCGAGGTCAGCGGGGTGCGCAGTTCGTGGGAGGCGTCGGCGACGAATCTGCGCAGACGGTCTTCGGACTCCCGGCGCGCGGTGAATGACTGCTCGATGGTTCCCAACATCGTGTTGAGCGCGATCCCCAGGCGGCCGACCTCGGTGCGTGAATCCTCGTGCTCGATCCGGCGAGAAAGGTCGCCGGCGGCGATTGACCCGGCGGTAGTCGCGATGCGCTCAAGGGGTCGAAGTTCGCGGCGGACCAGCCATAGGGCCAGCCCCGCTAGTGCGGCGAGAACTGTGAGAGCGGCGGTGCTTTCGACGAATGCCAGCCGACGTAGCGTTTGCGCAACGTCGAAGAGCGGGACGGCCACAGTGAGCGTGTAGCGGCCGGCTATGCGCGTGCTGAGCGCTCGGAATTCGAACGGCGCGCCATCGGCGCCGACGGTAAAGGCCAAAGCGTCGTCGCTTCGTTCCGCCACCAGCGCCGTTGTCAGTTGTGGTTTCGGAGGGGTGGTGTCGCCGTAGTCGAACGATCCGCTGGTGACTACGAAACCCCGGTCGTCGCGGATCTCGCCGTAGGTCAACGGCGGGAGCAGCGACGACTGCGATCCTCCGGGGTGCATGGAGCGCGGCATCACGAACCCGTCCGGGGCGGCGGAGCGGCTCAACAAGGCGCGCGCCACCGGAGCCTGCGCCGCGACGAGCTGGTCGTCGATGCGCGCTAGGAGGAACGATCGCAGCATGGAGTGAGTCGCGAAACCCGATACCGCCAGTCCGACCGTCGCCAGCGCGATCAGTCCGAGCAGTAGCCGCGCGCGCAGCGTCACGACGAGGTGTCCTTCGGAAGTCGCAGGCTGTATCCGGCGCTGCGGATCGTGTGAATGAGCGGTGGTCCGAGGGCATCGATCTTCTTGCGAAGGTAGCTGATGTAGGTTTCCACGACGTTGGCGTCCCCGCCGAAGTCGTAGTTCCAGACGTGGTCGAGGATCTGAGCTTTGGACAGGACTCGCCGCGGGTTCAGCATGAGATATCGCAGCAGTTTGAACTCGGTGGCCGTCAGCTCGATGGAGTGTTGCGCGCGCCAGACCTCGCGCGTGTCGTCGTCGAGTTCGAGATCGGCGAACTCCAGGCGTGCGGTCCGGTTTGCGTGCGGTCCGGCGCGACGCAGTACGGCCTGCACTCGCGCGACGAGTTCGGCCAGGCTGAAGGGCTTCGTAACGTAGTCGTCGCCGCCGGCCGTGAGGCCTCGGATCTTGTCTTCGGTGGCATCACGGGCGGTGAGGAACAGCACCGGAACCCGGGAGCCGCCGTTGCCGAGCCGCCGGACGACTTCGAAGCCGTCGAGATCGGGGAGCATCACGTCGAGCACGATCAGGTCGGGACCAAACGAAGCGGCCGTCGAGATCGCGGTTCGTCCGGAACCCGCCGTTTCGACGTGGTACCCCTCGTATCGCAAGGCTGTGGCGACGAGGTCGGTGATGTTCGACTCGTCGTCAACGACCAGGATGCGAGCTTTCTTTGTCACCGTTGGATCTCCCGGCCGGGATACTAGCCCGGCTTCCTGTGAATCGCCTGTGAGGCCGCTGAGCGGGCCATGAGGCCCCCCGGCGTCCCGACGAAGACGGGTCCTCCGGCCCGTTTCGTCCATTCGCGTTGGGGCGATTCTGAAGGGAAGCACGGAGAGGCTCCGTCTTCTTTCGACCTCCGGGGAGGTACGAACTGTTGTCGTCGCACGCACAGCATCCTGAATCCCAAGGTGGCGCGGGGTTGGCGCCCGGCGCGCGCGCGATGCGAGCGGAGCGCGACGGGCGGCTTGCATCTTGGGACGTCAACACCGCGCCGTTTACGGTCGCGTGGGAACTGACGCGCGCCTGTGCCTATGTGTGTCTGCACTGCCGGGCCGACGCACAGCCGTATCGCGACCCCAACGAACTCACGACCGAAGAGATATTCGCCGTCGTGGACGACCTTGCCCGCTTCGGGTCGAGCATCCTGGTGCTGACGGGCGGTGACCCGATGGCGCGGCCGGATCTCGAGGACATCGCTGCGCGCGCGCACTCCCTCGGACTGCGTGTGGCCCTGTCTCCGAGCGCAACGGCTCGCGTGACGCGCAAGAGACTCGTTTCGCTGCGCGAGGCAGGGGTGCGGCGTGTGGCGCTGTCTCTCGACGGGGTCGATGCGGCCGTGCATGACGGATTCCGCGGACTTCCCGGATCGTTCGCGCGAACTAAGAGCATCACGCAGACCCTGGCGGAGGAGGATCTCGCCCTGCAGATCAACACCACCGTTGCTCGCCACAACGTGGAGAGTCTTCCCGAGATGGCCCGGGTGGTTGCCGGCATGGAGCCCGTGCAGTGGAGTCTGTTCTTCCTCGTCCCGACGGGGCGCGCGCAGATCGCGACGATGTTGTCGGCGGCAGAGCATGAGCGCCTCTTCAACTGGATCTACGACCTGTCTCACGTGGCGCCGTTCGACATCAAGGTTACGGAGGCTCCCGCGTACCGCCGCGTTGTCGCCGCGCGCAACGGCCAGGGCGCGAACGCTCCGGTGGCCGGCGCCGGGTACCGGTTTGCGGACGGACTCGATCGTCCCGCGGTCGGCATCGGCGACGGCAAGGGGTTCATGTTCATCTCGCATACCGGCGACGTGACGCCCAGCGGTTTCTTGCCGTTCACTGCAGGCAACGTCCGCGAACGATCGGCCGTCGAGATCTATCGTGACTCGCCGATCTTCCGCGCTTTGCGTGATCCCGCGGCACTCAAGGGCGGTTGCGGCTCGTGCGAGTTCAACTCGTTGTGCGGCGGGAGCCGGTCGCGCGCCTACGCCGTCACCGGCGACTACCTCGCGGCGGATCCCGCCTGCGTGCTCGCCTAGGAGGAGCACCATGATCAACCTGACAACACTGTATGCCAACGGATCCAGCACCTCCGACGGGCTTCGCTACGGCAAGGGGACCGATGCGCCGGCGACGGCCGGCAGCCGTCGCCCCGTCGTGGTGTGGAACTGCACGCGGCGGTGCAATCTTGCGTGCCGGCATTGCTACTCCAGTTCGCGCAACCAGGAGTACCCCGGTGAGTTGACCAATGCCGAGGCGCGCGACTTCATCAAGGATCTAGCCGACTTCGGCGTTCCGGCGCTGCTGCTGTCGGGCGGTGAGCCGCTGATGCGCCACGATCTGCTGGATTTGCTGACGTTTGCGCGCAGCCTTGGGTTGCGAGTCACGCTCTCGACGAACGGAACGCTTATCGACGCCGCGCGCGCAAAGGCACTTGCCGAGGCGGGCGTCGTGTACGTCGGCGTGAGTCTGGACGGAGTTGGGGAGACCCACGACCGTTTCCGCGGGCATGTGGGAGCATTCGAGGAGACGCGCGCGGGCATCCGAGCGTTGCGGGCGGAGGGGGTCCGGACTGGTCTTCGCCTTACGTTGGCGCGACAAAGCGTCGCGGAGCTGGAAGCGTTGTTCGCTTTTGCAGAAGAAGAGGGTATCGAGCGGATCTGCTTCTACCACCTGGTTCCCGTCGGGCGTGGTCGCACGAGCGATCTGCTGTCGGTCGTCGAGACGCGCGCGGCGGTTGATCGAATCATGGCCAAGTCCCTGGATTTCGTCGAGCGCGGGTTGCCAGTCGAGATCCTGACGGTGGACGGCCACTTCGACGGTCCTTACATGTATACGAAACTCCGCGAGCGCGATGCAACGCGCGCCGAGGAGGTGCTTGAGCGCATGCGGTGGAACGGGGGTGCCCTGAACTCCACCGGAGTCGGGATTTCAAGCGTCAACTGGGAAGGCGTGGTCCACCCCGACCAGTTCCTGCGCAGCGTCGTGCTGGGGTCGATTCGCGAGCGGCCCTTCTCGCAGATCTGGTCGAATCCCGACGACGCGGTTCTGACGCAGCTTCGGGACAAGCGCGCGCACCTGGGCGGTCGCTGTTTGGGGTGTAGATTCCTGGACGTGTGTGGTGGAGGACTGCGGGCGCGCGCGGAGGCTATGAGCGGAGATCGCTGGGCTCCTGATCCGGCCTGCTACCTTTCAGACGAAGAGATTTCAGTGTAAGCGGCTCGGCCGGCGTCGATGCTCGGCCGCGCGGGGAGGAAGTACAGATGGCAAAGAAGTCACGTTCGAAGGCGGCTGCGTCGCAGCCGACGAAGGGGTCGGCGACCGGCCGTAAGCGACCGGTTCGTAAGAAGAAGAAGAGCGTCCCGGTGTTCCCGATTCTGGTGAGTGTCCTTGTCGCGTTGGGGATCGCGGCGACCGTCATGTCGCGCGGAGGCTCCAGCGGCAACCCCGCCGCCTCCGCGAAAGTGACCGTGACCGGCGGGGGACTGTCGAAGGCACCGGAGCAAGGGGCGGCCGACCCGGCGATCGGCGCGCAGATCCCGGAGGTTGCGGGCCGCTCGTTCGACGGCAAGGACGTTGTCATCCGCAGGGACGGTCGGCCGAAGGCGATCTTGTTCGTGACGCACTGGTGTCACGTTTGCCGGCAGGAGGTTCCCGCGGTGCAGGCCTGGCTCGATGAGCACCCGGTACCGGAGGGCACCGACATCATCTCGGTCGCGACCTCTACAGACCCGTCGGGGGAGAACTACCCGCCGGACAAGTGGCTCGAGCGCGAAGGGTGGCAGTTGCCGGTCATGGTCGACGACAAGAACAACAGCGCGGCCGGTGCATACGGGTTGCAGGCATTCCCGCTGTGGGTGTTCTCCGACGCCGACGGTAAGGTGGTCATGCGTGTGAGCGGCATGTTCGAGCCGGAGCAGGTGTGGGGAGTCTTGGAGCAGCTGGCGTCCTCGTCGCCTACCAAGTAGCCGGGAGTCCAGGTTGCTATGAGCGTAGACACGCTGACGACGTTCTTCGCACTTCTCACCGTTCTCTCCAACGTTGCGGTTGTCGTTGCCGTGGTGCTGTGGATCGGCGGGCTGTTCTCGCCGGCTGTTGCCGAGGTGGGCGCGCGCCTGCGTGACTCGCTTTCGGGGTCGGCCCTGGCGTTGGCGTGGTCGGTGGCTGCGGTCTCGATGGCCGGAAGCCTCTACTACTCTGAGATTGCTCACATTCCGCCGTGCCTGCTGTGCTGGTACCAGCGGATCGCGATGTACCCCTTGGCGATCATCCTGGGCATCGCGGCGATAAAGAAGGACGTTGGGATCCGTATCTACGCCCTGGTACTGGCCGGCGTGGGGACGATCATCGCGACGTATCACTATCAGCTCGAGCGCTTTCCGGACCAGACGTCGATTGCTTGCCGGCTGGACACGCCGTGCTCGACGACGACGATCTGGAAGTTCCACTATGTTTCCTTCCCGTTCATGGCGATCAGCGGGTTCCTGGTTATCGCGGTATTGCTAATGATCGCCCGTGCGCCGCAGGAACTGGAAGGCGACGACGTGGACGACGAGGATGCGCTGCTGCCCGAAGAGAGAGGCTGAGGGATGGAATGGTTTGAGCGAGTGAGTGCCGCGGTTGCCGAGGCTGCGGGGTCGGACCCCGCGTCGATCGCGCCGTCGAGCACAGATATCGAGACGTTGCTGGACGTGGCTCGTATCGCGGCACACGACAGCGGCGACCGCAAGAACGCTCCCGTGCTGTGCTACGTGCTCGGGCTGGCGCGCGCCGGGGGAGCCACGTTGGAAGATCTGGCCGCAGTCGTTCGCGGCGCGGCCGAACAGGCCTAACGCCGGCGGCGCTCGCGCCTCGGGGCTTTACGAGGCGACTGCCGGGCGCGCGGGTTCACCGGGAAGCCAGAACTCAACCGTCGTGCCGGCGCCGGGCGCGCTGTCGATGCTGATCCTGCCCCCGGCGATCTCGGTGCGTTCGCGCATTGCGAAGATTCCCTGGTGTCCCGGGCGCGCGTGCTCGGCCGCCGACGGGTCGAATCCGCGTCCGTCGTCGCGAACGCGAACGAGGTATCCATCTGCCTCGTAGGCCAGAAGGACACTGATGTGTTCGGCCATGGCGTGCTTGCGCACGTTGGTGATCGCTTCCTGCGCTATCCGGTAAATCACGATACGGATCTCCAGCGAAGGCTCCTCGCCGAGTCGGTTCTCGAGGTTGTGCTCGACGGTCAGTTCGCTCGTTAGTTGCTCGAGGCACAGGCGGATCGCGGGAGCGAGGCCCTGGCGATCCAGCGTCGGAGGGCGCAGTTGGAACAGCAAGTTCCGAAGGCGCACGATCGCCTGGTGGACGTTGTGCTCCAGCTGGGTAAGCATTTGCGCGGGTTCGGGGTCGACGATCATGCGACGCAGCATCTGCAATCGAAGGTTCGCCGCCGTCATCACCTGCAGCGGGTCGTCGTGGACGTCGGAGGCGATGCGGCGACGCTCTTCTTCTTGGGCGCGCACCAGACGCGTCAGTAACTCCTTGCGCTCGTCGTCCGCGCTACGCAGCGTCTGCACCGTTCGGGCCAATTCCTCGGACTTCACGGCGGCATCGTCGCGAATCCGCGTCCGTGCCATCGCCGCGGCAAGATGGTCAGCCACTTCTTGTGCGACCGCGATGTCGTCCGGGGAGAACGCGTGTGACTGCGTGGCTGCGAGCGTCAGGGCTCCAATCACCTCGTCCGAGCAGCGCAGCGGAATGACCATGTACGACCGAACCTCCTTGGAGCGAACGGCGCGCGCGCTCGGGGACGAATGGGGCAGGCGTTCGACGTCGTGAACAACGATGGGTTTGCCGCCGCGAAGGCTCTCGATGCCGCCCAAGGCCGTCGTTGACGAAACCGGAGACGTGCCGCTGCGGCCGTCGGGGTTCGCGCCGATCACCCGCATGTTTCCCGTCGCTTCATCCCACTCCTCGACCACCGCTTCGTCGCAGGAAGCGAACCTCTTGACCTCGGTCAGCGCGGTGCGCGCGATCGGCGCGACGGACGCGGACGCTTGGGTTGCCATGTCGATGCGGTGGAGCCCTTCCAGCCGGTCGGCGCGCCACTGCAGGGCCCGGTGTGCGCGCGCAGCCTCTTCGGATCGCTCCCGAAGAACGTCGACCATCCGGTCGAAGGCTGCAGCCAGACGGCCGAACTCCCCGGTGTCGTGAGGGACACCGGAGCGCGTCGGGAGGTCGCCGTGTTCGATGCTCAGTATCGAGCGCGTGAACATCCCGAGCGGATCGGTGAGCAGGCGGCGTACGGCGACATGCGCGATCGCGAGGCTAAGCAGGGTAGCCGCCGCGAGCATGACGAAGACGAGCGACCCGAGGCGGCCCGCCCGCGCGAAGCCGACAACGGCGAGGGTCAAGATCGGCGCGAGCGCGACGGCGAAGGCGGCCAGCAGGTGCATTCCCTGCGCCGGCGACTCGTTTGACCGTCGCGCCTGCCGGACCGTGCTGCGGGAACGGATGAGTATCTGCATGTTTACTGCTCGGCTGTGGCGGTGGTCGTTCCCAAGAGTTCCGACAGCGATCCCGGCGCACGTAGGTGCGGGCCCTGTCCCTGCTCGACGCCCAGGTCGATCAGGATGCGAACCTCAGCGGCGGTTTCAATGCCGCGCGCCGAGACCGTCGTTCCGATGTCTCCGGCAAGCGAAACGAGCACAGCAGTGAGCACTCGCTTGACTGGCGACGCGTCGATTCCTCGTACAAGATCGGGGTGGAGCGTGATGATGTCGGGCATCACTTCCAGCAGGCACGAGACGTGGCCGCGCGCCGCCCGAGTTCCGTCGACGGCGATGCGCGCACCGTGCGCGCGCGCGCGGTCCACCGCCCGCATCACCTCGTCGTCCCCGTCGGTGGCGCGGCTGGGTATCTCCACGACGATTCGCTCGGCGGAGGTTAGCCCGAGCGCGCCGTCGAAGCGGTCGGACGTCAGCGTCTCAAGGCTCGGATCGAGCGACAGGAACGCATGCCGGGGCAGCGTCTTGAGAGATTGGACGGCCGTCGCCAGCGCCGCAAGCTCTAGGTCGTCCGGGAGGCGAGGAACGCGGTGCGCGCGACCTTCGGGGAGGTCGGAGCGGGGGCGCGTGCGTGCCTCGAATCCGACGATGCGAAGGCGTTCGAGGTTGTAGACGGGTTCGAAGGAGAGATCGGACCGGCCGGCGCGCGCCCGGAGTGCCCCAGTCGGTCCGGGGGTGACCGATACGGCAACCGGAGTTACGGGCGCGCGCTGGGCGGTTCCTGAGTTCGGTCGGTGTCCGCAGCGCAGTTCCCAGATCACATCGCCGGCGATCTCTGCCGACAACACGGCTTCCCCGCGGGCGCACCGATGGATGGTGGAAAGGATGTCGTCCATCGACCCACCCTTGACCAGGTATCCGGTCGCGCCGCCCCGCAGCATCTCGAGCACGGTCTCGCGATCTTCCGATACCGAGAGGGCGACGATGCGTGTCTGCGGCGCGAAGATCTGGATCTCGGTGGCCGCGCGCATTCCTCCCCCGAAAGGCATGCGGACGTCGAGCAGAGCGACGTCGGGTCGGCAGCGGCAGGCAAGCTCGATGGCCTCGGCGGCGTCTTGCGCCTCTCCGATCAACGTCAATGACGGGTCGGAGCGGATCACATCGCACAAGGCGCTGCGAAACGTGGTGTCGTCTTCGGCGATTAGGACCCGGATGTCGCTCATGCCGCCTTCCTGTCTCGCCGAGCCGGTCTTACGAATCTAGAGAGGTCTCGTCGGCCCGGCAATGGGCTGTTTGCGGTGTTTCGACTGGCGAAAACTGTCTGTTGCGCTTCGATGCGAAGCGCAAAGAAAATGACTAAACGGCTCAGTTATTCCTATGAGGTCGCACTATTCTTTCTACTCGTGCGGGGAGGCGGTAGTCGGGTGGGGCGACAAGGGGGAACGGCGTGTCCGATCAAGCGAACATCAAGGTCCTGATCGTCGACGATCACCGCATGTTCGCGCAGGGGATCGCCGAAGCGCTCGGGGGGAACGAAGGAATCGATGTTGTTGGGATGGCTCGAGGGGTCGAGGAAGCGCGGTTCAAGTCGCGCGTGCTCACTCCCGACGTCGTCTTGATGGATTATCGATTGCCGGACGGTGACGGCGCCTCTGCAACCGAGATGATCAAGGCCGATCGGCCGGACGCGAAGGTCGTGATGATTACGTCGTTCACCGACGAGTCGGTCTTGCTGGCTGCCATTGAGGCGGGATGTTCGGGTTTCATTCCGAAAGATAACTCGATTGAGGAAGTCGTTGCAGCCGTGCGCGGTGCAAACGTTGGGGAAGCGCTGATTCCACCGGCGATGTTGGCGCGCTTGCTCCCGCGCCTTCGGCGCACCACCGGCGGCGTCGGGTCCAACCTGAGTCCGCGCGAGATTGAGGTCCTTCGCATGATGGCGCAAGGCCTGCCGAATCAAGCGATCGCCGACTCGCTCGTTCTCAGCCTCAAGACCGTCCGCAATCATGTCCAGAACATCATTGCGAAGTTGCAGACGCACTCGAAGCTTGAGGCGGTCAGTACTGCTGTGCGTGAAGGCATCGTTCGCTATCCCTGATCGTCGCGGTCTTCGGCAACTCCCAGAGGCAGCGGTTTCGTCCTCCCCCGGCAGTTCGTCCGACGGGAGTGAGGCGCATGTCTCATTCAGTGCGATCCCGACATCTCCGAGGAAGGCTTGGTGGCGCGCGCGCGCTGAGCGGTGCCGGTGCCTCACCGAAGTTGAGGCTGCATCCTCACCAGGCGTGTGGGTCCGCGGACGACGAACAAGTGGGAGTGAGAGGTTGAAGGGAGGAAGAAGCGAAGGAGGAGGTTTGTCGTGAGGGCGGCTTACGCAGCTAGTTGGAACGACTCAAAGAAAGGCCGGGCGGCGCGGGCGGTGGTTGCCGCCCTTGTTGCGCTGACGGCGCTTGCCGGACCCGCGCGGGGAGCCGGCGAGGCACTGGGCGACATGATCTCGGTAATCGTTCGCGGGACTCCCGGTGCCGGAATCGCGCCGGAGCAAGCCGTGGAATCGTACGGCGGTCGCGTGGGACGTCGGATCGGAATCATCGGCGGCTTCGTGGCTGAAGTTCCGGAGCAAGCTCTCCCGCAAATCGGGCGAGCGCCCGGCGTTCTGTCGGTGACTCCGAATGGACGCGTGCACATGCTCGGCATGGTCGACGGGTACGACGCGGCGACCGATGCGAACTCGATCTACAACACCACGTTGATGACCGGTGCTCAGGAGTACTGGAAGGCGGGGTTCACCGGCAAGGGCGTGGACGTCGCAGTCATCGACTCGGGGATCGCTCCCGTCGAGGGAATGACGGTGCCGGGGAGGGTGCTCAATGGTCCGGACCTCTCCTTCGAATCCCAGTCTTCCACGTTGCGGTACATGGACACCTTCGGCCACGGCACCCACATGGCCGGGATTATCGGCGGTCGTGATTCGGCTGCGGTGCCGGGGCAGTACGCGGGCGACTCGGATCACTTCGTGGGGATGGCACCCGACGCGCGCATTGTGAGCGTCAAGGTCGCCGATGCGCACGGGGCAACCGATGTGTCGCAGATCATTGCGGCTATCGACTGGGTCGTGCAAAACCGCAACCGGAACGGGCTGAACATCCGGGTGCTCAACCTGTCGTTCGGCACCGATGGCACCCAGAGCTACGTGCTCGACCCGCTCGCCTACGCGGTCGAAGTGGCCTGGCAGAAGGGAATCGTTGTTGTGGCGGCCGCCGGCAACGCCGGCTGGAAGCCCGGGGACGGATTGGCGAACCCCGCGTATGACCCGTTCGTGATCGCCGTCGGAGCAGTTGATCCTCTGGGAACCTTGTCGCTCGCCGACGACATCGTTGCGCCTTTCTCCAGCAGTGGGGACGGAGTCCGCAAGCCGGATCTGGCGGCCCCCGGCAAGTCCGTCCCGAGTCTTCGGGTCCCGGGGTCGATGATCGACCAGCAACATCCCGGCGGACGCGTGAACTCTCGTCTGTTCCGCGGGAGCGGGACGTCGCAGGCGGCTGCGGTCGTTTCTGGGGCCGCGGCGCTTGTTCTGCAGCAACGACCGACGCTCAGCCCTGATCAAGTCAAGGGCCTGCTGATGGGCAGTGCCGCGAAACTGGCCGGGAGCATCCAGTCCACAGGGTCCGGTGAACTCAGCCTTGATGGGGCCTTGCACGCCGGGAGCGTCAGTGTCAGGGCTCAGAAGTTCAAGCCCTCGACGGGCCTGGGGTCGCTGGACGCGGCGCGCGGCAGTGTTCGGCTGATCCGGGACGGGGTGACGCTCAGCGGTGAGGTCGACATCTTCGGCAAGCCGTTCGTTTCTGCGACGTGGGCTCTGCTCGCGTCCCTCGGGATGAGCTGGTCCGGCGGGACTTGGAACGGCAGTTCCTGGTCGGGTAGCTCCTGGTCGGGGTCCTCCTGGAGCGGCATGAGTTGGTCGGGGTCCTCCTGGAGCGGAACGAGCTGGTCGGGGTCTTCCTGGAGCGGCATGAGTTGGTCGGGAGTCTCCTGGTCGGGCAGCTCGTGGTCCGGAACATCGTGGTCGTCCAACGACTGGACGGGTGCCTCGTGGTCGGGCAGCTCGTGGTCCGGTGCCTCCTGGTCCGGTGCCTCCTGGTCCGGGGCGAGTTGGAGTTAGGGGAGACGGAACGATCATGGACGCAATCGCAGCGGCGGGGACGCGGAAGCGGGTGCTTCCGCGTCCCCGTTTGACGGGTGGAGGTCGCGTGTGGGCGCTCAACGCCGCGCTGTGCGCGGCGGCGCTGACGACGTACGAGTTCGGCACGCGCAGCGCTGCGCCTCCGACGGCCCCGATTCTCATCCCGTGGTGGATGTTTGCCGTGATGTTCTGCGTTGCGGAGATCACGGTCGTTCACATCCAGTTCCGGCGTGACGCGCACTCGTTTTCATTGAGTGAGCTGGCCCTTGTCATCGGCTTGTTCTTCACAGATCCACGGGGGCTGGTCCTGGCTCATCTTGTGGGGGCCGGTGTTGCGCTGGCCGTCCATCGCAGGCAATCGCCGCTCAAGCTTGTGTTCAACCTGGCCAATTTCGTGGTGCAGACGAGTCTGGCAACCACGATCTTCGCGCGCCTTGCGCCCGATGCGGCCGGCCTTGGACCGCGTGCATGGGGAGCGGCCGTCGCGGCCGCGTTGATTCCGGGCCTTCTCGGTGTTGCGTTGATCTTTGTGGCGATCTCGCTCTCACACGGCCGGCCGGAGTTTCGCCAATTCCCGAAGGCTTTGGGATTCGGGTTGATCGTCACGCTGACGAACACGAGCTTGGGCCTTATTGGAGCCACCGTGATTTGGGCGAATTCGCTTGCCGCCGGGCTGCTGTTCGTTCCTGCCGCGACGTTGTTCCTTGCCTACCGCGCTTACGCATCCGAGCGGGAGAAGCACGAGAGCTTGGAGTTCCTCTACGAGTCAACGCGAATCATCCACCAGTCGCCCGAGACCGGGCAGGCGATGATGGCGCTGCTGGGGCAAGCGCGCAAGATGTTTCGTGCGGAGTATGCGGACCTCCGACTGCTGCCGGTGGTCGAGAACGACCCGGTTCTTCGCACGGCGTTGGGTCCGGACGAGGAGACCGTCGTCATGCAAGCAGCGGGGTCCGGACTCGGACAGGGCGTATGCGCCCGCGTGGTAGCCGAGGACCGAGCAGTGCTCGTTGCGCGCGCACACGACGACGACGGCCTTGGCTGTGACGTGACTGCGATTCATGTGAAAGACGCGATGATCTGTCCGCTGCGCGGGGAGACAAGGGTGATGGGCGTGCTGATGGTGGTGAACCGCCTCGGCGACGTGAGCACATTCGATGCAGCCGACCTGAAGCTCTTCGAGACGTTTGCCAACCACGCGAGCGTCGCGCTCGAGAACGGAAGACTGGAGAAGTCGCTCATCCAGCTAACCGAACTCAAGGAGCAGTTGCGGCACCAGGCTTACCACGATCCGTTGACGGGCTTGGCGAATCGAGCGCTGTTCACCGAGCGGGTCGAGCACGCCCTTGAACGTGGGGGGAGGCCGCCGCAGGCGGTGTCGATCATGTTCATCGATCTTGACGACTTCAAGACGATCAACGACAGCCTTGGTCACGCTTGCGGTGATGAACTCTTGCGGAGCGTGGCTGCCCGTATCGATGGCGTCCTTCGGCCGGGGGACACCGCAGCGCGGCTGGGCGGCGACGAGTTCGCGGTGCTGCTCGAGGGCGTTGCCGAAGACGGCGCTGCACGCGCGGCCGATCGGATTCTGGACTCCCTGAGAACGCCGATTTCGCTTGCGGGAAACGAGGTGTTCGTTCACGCGAGCTTGGGGATTGCCGCGACGATGCCCGGTCGCATGCGCGCGGACGAGTTCCTGCGCAACGCCGACGTGGCCATGTACGTGGCCAAAAGCGGTGGGAAGGACCGCTACGCGATCTTTGAGCCGAGCATGCACGCGACGGTTCTCGGGCGAATGGAAATGGAGGCCGAGTTACGTGCGGCTCTGGACAGCGGAGGGCTGACACTTGCCTTCCAGCCGATCGTGTCCCTGGCCGACGGGTGGGTAATCGGCGCCGAGGCTCTGGCGCGCTGGCCGCACCCTGTGCGCGGATCGGTTCCGCCGTCCGACTTCATTCCGTTGGCTGAAGACACCGGGCAGATCATTCCGATCGGACGCTGGGTGATGCGACAGGCGTGCCGGAGTGCGCGCGCCTGGCAGGACATCGGTCCCGAGTACCGGAGGTTCAAGGTTGGGGTCAATCTCTCAGCCCGCCAATTGCAGTACGCGGGACTCGTGGACGACGTGGCAGCTGCGCTTTCTGATAGCGGACTCAGCGGTGACTGCTTGCTGTTGGAGATAACAGAGAGCAGCATGATGCGGGATGCCGAGGGCGCGGTCCGGGTTCTCGAGCAACTGAAGTCCATGGGCGTCGGAATCGCGATTGATGACTTCGGGACGGGGTATTCGTCACTCAGTTACTTGAGACGCTTCCCGGTCGACATCCTGAAGATCGATAAGTCGTTCGTCGACGGCCTGGTCTGCGGACCTGAGGAGTCCGCTCTGGCGAAGGCCGTCGTACACATCGGGCGCACGCTCGGCATCGAGACCGTGGCTGAAGGGATCGAACACGAGTCGCAAATCCAGCGCCTTCGCGCGATGGGGTGCAGCCTTGGACAGGGGTTCTTCATTTCCCGCCCGCTATCGGAAGCGAGCATGGGGGAGTTTCTTCGCGCGCGCGCTCGGGTGCGGTCCAGCGCCACCGCGCTGGTTCGTTCCGCCTGAAGGCTCCGCTCTCAGGGGTTGTCGTGACCAACCGTAAGAAACCCGGGGCACATTCGTACTCTTTTGTTGAGGGATGCGTCGCCGGGCGACCAGATCATGGGGCTCTCGCGTTCGGTGCGCGCGCCGCATGTGCCCCGGACGCACGCCGCAAACAGCGTTCGGGGCCTGCGCGCGTCCGGAGGGGGGTCAGCGGTAGCGGATGATGCCCTCACGAGCGGCGGCCGCGACGGCCTCCAGTTTGGAGTGCGACTCGAGCTTGGAGATGATGTTCTGGACATGGTGACGGACCGTGTGAACGCTGATCACGAGGCTCTTGGCGATTGCCTGGTTCGACAATCCGTTCGACAGCATTTGCAGGACTTCGACCTCGCGAGGTGTGAGATCCGAGCCGAGACCGCGCTTGGTCGGCCGCAGTTTGGGCAGCAGCCGGGCGAGCATCACCGGGGAGATCAGGGCTTCCCCCGCATGCGCCGCGCGCACGGCATCGACGACCTCGTCGATGACCTTGTGCTTGGTCACATACCCCGAGCATCCGGCCTCGATCGCCCCTATGAGCACGGCTTCGTCGGTGTAGGACGTAACCATGACGATGCGGGTCGGGGGGACCTCGGTCTTGATACGGCGAGCGGCGTCGACGCCGTTGCCGTCGGGGAGTTCGTAGTCCATCAGGACGACGTCGGGACGGTGCATTCGCGCGCTGGCGCACGCGTCTTCGACGGTGCCGGCGGTCCCGACGATTTCGATGTCGGGCTGTTCAGAAAGAATGCGAACAAGGCCCTGCGCGACCATTTGATGGTCGTCGACTATCAAGACCCGAATGCGCGAAGGCGCTTCCTCTTCTGCACTCACAGTAATTGGAGCCTAGCACACAGGTCATCCGACATTGACGTTAGGCGGGCGACTGGAGTTCGGCGGCTTCGAGCGCCGAACGCAGCAATGACAGCAGCGAGCGCAGCGATGTCTCCGATGCGCGCCGGGTGATTAGGCGCGCTCCGATGTCTGCGCGCGGGGGCTCCGGCCGTCCGGAGAACGAACCGTGGATCGACAGAATGGTCTGATCGCTGCCGGCCGGCGCTATTTGCATGTGGCCTCGAAACTCAGGCGTTAGGAACGCGTAACCGTCTACCACCCAATGCACCGGGATCGAGACCGTCGCTTCGTCGGTGGCGAAGGTGGCCGAACCGGCCGTCACCGACACGGTCTTCTTATCCGTCGAGGGAAGCCGGGGCGGAACGTGCAGCGCACCCTGCAAGCGCAGGGCGGCTTCTTCGGCTTCGTGCGCGGCGATCCGCAGAAACGGACGGAGCCAACTCCCGGGCTCGACCGTAATCACTCCGAGGAGCAACGCCATCGGCCTGTCGATGACCGCCCGCTGGATGATCGGGGTCAACGCAACTTCCTTCCGTCGGGACAGAGCCGCCCTCTGCAATGCGATCCTGGCCGCTATTGCGTCCGGGCGCCAGGGACGCGCGCGCCAACACGGATAGGGCGCGCAACCCATCCGCGGTCGTTGACGGGGGGCGGTCCGGGCTACAAGGGCCTATTCGGACCTGCCGAGCGCACCTCGCCGGATCTTGCCCGAGGCGGTGCGCGGCAGTGTGTCCAGGATTACCAACTCGCGCGGCGCTTTGTGCCGGGCGAGGCGTTTGGCGACAAATGCTCGGAGTTCCTGCAGCGTCGGTGGTGTACCGGGATTGGTCGCCACGACGTAGGCCACGACACGCGCGCCCCACTCGGCGTCGGGCCTGCCCGCTACCGCCGCGTCGGCGACGGCCGGGTGCGCGCGCAATCGCTCTTCGACTTCGCGCGGCCACACTCTTTCGCCTGCGGTGTCGATGCGGTCGTCGATGCGGCCGCGTACGAGCAAGATCCCGTTCGCGTCGAGCGCGCCGGCGTCGCCGGTACGCAGCCACCCGTCGGCGGTGATTCGCGGCCGCGCCCGGCCCCGGTAGTTCCGAAGTAACGTCGGTCCCCGAAGTTGAATCTCGCCGGATGGTGAGATGCGCACTGCGGTTCCGTCCAGCGGCACTCCGTCGTAGACGACACCGCCGCACGTCTCGGTCAGTCCATAGGTGGCGACGATCGGCGCGCGGGCCTCGCGTGCGCGCGCCCGCAGGTCTTCGTCCAGCCCGCCTCCGCCAACGAGGATTCCCCGCATGCGCGAGAGGTCGGCTCCGGCATCAAGCAGGCGAGTGAGCATGGTCGGAACAAGCGACGTGAAGCGCACGTCGCGTTCGGTCGCGAACGCTGCCGGATCGAAGCGCGGGTGGATGGCGATCGGGGCTCCGAGCAAGACCGCGCGCAACGCGATCAGCAGTCCGCCCATGTGAGCAAGCGGGAGACAACCAAGCCAGCGATCGCGGTCGGTGCTGCCGAGACGCTTGGCGGAGGCTTCTACGGCCGCGCGCACGGCGTCGTGATCCAGCTCGGCGGCCTTTGGGGGTCCCGACGTGCCGGAGGTAGCGACGACGAGCGCAATGCCGTCGGCGGCGGGGATTCCTGCGTCCAGGCGGACGAGGTCGTCGGCGTCGAGAATCGCCGTCGGACGAGCGACGCGGATGAGCCTTTGGACTTCGGGATCGGGCAGACGTGAATCCACGGGGAAGACCGCGGCACCCGCTTCCCAGATCTCGGCAATGAGGCCGGGCCACTCGGGTCCGGGAGGCCGCCGGATGGCCACCAGATCGGATTTCCGCACCGCCAGCACGTCCGTTAGGCTAGCCAACAATTCGAGTGAACGCTCTAGGAGTGAGTGGTCGTGGATTGGATCGGCGCCGGGGACTACCAAGACATCCGCTACGAGACGGCAGAGGGGATCGCCAAGATCACCATCTGCCGCCCTGAGGTTCGAAACGCCTTCCGACCGCAGACGCTGTTTGAGTTGTCGCGGGCGTTCGAGATTGCGCGCGACGATCCGGGCATCGGCGTGATTCTCTTCACAGGCGAGGGGCCCGACGCGTTTTGTTCGGGCGGCGACCAGCGCGTGCGCGGCTCCGACGGATACATAGACCCGCAGGGGATCGGGCGCCTGAACGTCTTGGATCTGCAGGTACAGATTCGTCGACTTCCCAAGCCGTTGATCGCGATGGTCGCCGGGTACGCGATCGGGGGCGGCCACATCCTTCACTTGGTGTGCGACCTGACCGTGTGCGCCGAGAACGCCAAGTTCGGCCAGACCGGCCCTAAGGTCGGCTCGTTCGACGGCGGGTACGGCGCGGGCTTGCTCGCGCGCACCATCGGAATGAAGCGCGCGAAGGAAATCTGGCTGCTGTGCGAGCAGTACGACGCGGCGCGCGCCTACGAGATGGGATTGGTCAACAAGGTCGTGCCTCTGGAACGGCTTGAGGAAGAGACCGTTGTTTGGGCAAGGCGGATCTTGGAGATGTCGCCGCTGTCACTGCGACTTCTCAAAGCCGGATTCAACGCCGACGTCGATGGGCTTGCCGGGGTCCAGCAACTCGCGGGCGACGCAACGCTGTTGTACTACATGAGCGAAGAGGCACAGGAAGGGCGGGACGCGTATCTCGAGAAGCGCAAGCCCGACTTCTCGAGGTTCCCGAAGCGGCCGTGACGCCGGCACGCGTTTGGATTCAAGGCGCGCGCCCGCGCACGCTGGGCGCGGCGTTCGTTCCTGTGATCGTTGGAACGGCAGCGGCCGGCAACGCGACTGTGATGCGAACGGCCGCCTGTTTGGTGGTCGCCGTCGCGCTGCAGGTCGGCGTGAATTACGCGAACGACTACTTCGACGGCGTTCGGGGCGTCGACACCGCGGCGCGCGTCGGACCCGTCCGCCTGACGGTATCGGGTCTCGCTACCTCGTCGGCGGTGAAACGTGCAGCGCTGTTGTCCTTTGCTGTGGCTGCGGCCGTCGGGCTGTGGGTGGGAATTGCTTTGCGGCCGTTCGTGCTCGTGATCGGCGCGGCTGCCATCCTCGCCGCAGTCGGCTACTCGGGCGGGCCCAAGCCGTATGCGTCTCGGGGGATGGGAGAGGTCTTCGTCTTCGTCTTCTTCGGCCTTGCGGCAACGGCCGGCACCGCGTACGTACAGGCAGGCGGAGTGAGCGCCGGCGTGTGGCTTGCGTCGGTCGCGGTCGGTCTACTCGCGGTGGCAATCCTGATGGCCAACAACATCCGCGACATCGCCACAGATACGGCAGCGGGGAAGAGGACGCTGGCGGTGCGGTTGGGGGATCGGCGCGCGCGCTCCGCCTACGACATTGCGATGCTGGCTCCTTTCGGTCTGGTCCTGGTTGGAATCGCGACTCGTTGGTTTCCGGGGAACGCGCTGTCTTGTTTCATCGGGCTTTTGTTCGTCGTCCCGGCCGTGCGTCTTGCGAGGCGCGCTGCCGGTCCCGACATGATCCGGTTGCTGGTGATGACCGCGCGCGCCCAGTTGATCTTCGGTTTGCTGCTGGCGGAGGCGTTGTGGCGCTGAGGCGCGTGCCGTTCCGTGTGCGTTTGCGCGTGCCGGTCGGCGGTGTCGTCGAGCGCGAAGGTTGGTTGGTCGAGGGCGAGCACGGCTGGGGTGAATGTTCGCCGTTGCCGAGTTGGTCGGAAGCTGAGCGCGCGGCTGCAGAGCGGTCGGCCATAGAGGCTGCGTCCCTTGCGTTTCCGCAGGCCGTGCGCGATCAGGTGGAGATCAACGCATTGGTGCCGCGGGTCGATCCCGCTGAGGGCGCGCGCCTGGCAGTCGCGTCGGGGTGTCGCACCATCAAGATCAAGGTTGGCGACGCCGACGGCACGGCGCGCGTTCGCGCCGTGCGCGAGGCCTTGCCGGACGCGCGCATTCGCCTCGACGCCAACGGCGCGTGGGACGTGGAAACGGCGCGCACCGAGATCACCGCGTTCGCGGCCTTCGACATCGAATTGATCGAGGATCCGGTGGCCACGATGGAGGATCTGGCAGTGTTGCGGCGCTCCAGCGTCATTCAGATCGCGGCAGAGGCATGTGTTCGTACGGTGGAGGACGCGCGCCGGTTGCGGAGCCTGGATGCTGCCGACGTCTTCGTGGTCAAACCTCAAAGGATCGGTGGAGTGCGCGCGGCACTCGCCGCGGCCGAGGCTTCCGGGCTTCCGACGATCCCTTCGTCTGCGCTGGAGACTTCGGTCGGTCTCGCCGCCGTTCTCGCGCTCGCCGCAGCACTTCCCGAACTCCCCTTTGCCGCAGGCGTAGGCACCGCACTGCTGCTGGAGAGTGACGTGGTGCTTGATCCGCTGGTTCCAACCGACGGGGTGCTCGCGCCGCGTCGTCCCGTGGTGCGGCCCGAGGAGGTGGCACAGTGAGCGAAGGAGACGTTGCGCTCGCGTGTGCGTCGCTGCTTGTCGATGAGCTGGCGCGCGCCGGGTGCGCGGGCGTGTGCGTTGCGCCGGGATCGCGGTCGGCACCGCTTGCGCTCGCGTTTTCGCGGCACGGCGGCATCCCGCTGAGTGTTCACCTGGACGAGCGCTCCGCGGCGTACTACGCGCTCGGTCTTGCGAAGGCGAGCGGACGACCGGTTGCGCTGGTGTGCACGTCGGGGACGGCGGCGGCGAACTTCATGCCGGCAGTCGTTGAAGCATCGCAGGCATGCGTTCCGCTGATCGTTTTGACGGCCGACAGGCCCGGCGAACTGCGCGACACCGGAGCGAACCAAGCCATCGATCAAGTCAAGCTTTACGGCGGGTTCGTGCGGATGTTCGCCGAGGCGGGAGTGCCGCAGGAGTTCGACGGCGCTGCTCGGTATTGGAGATCGCTCGGCGCGCGCGCGGCCGCCGCCGCCGCCGGACCGCCGGCCGGGCCGGTGCACATCAACTGCGCTTTCCGCGAGCCCCTGGTGCCGGCGGGGGAGACCGTCGATCTCGGACCAGACTCCGAGGGGCGCGCGAACGGTGCGCCTTGGGAACGCGTCGGCGTCGCTCTGGGTCTCGCCGGCGACGAAGGCGCCGCGCTTGCCGCGCTTGCCGCGCGCACCGACCGCGGCGTGATCCTCGCGGGTGGGCTTGCCGCTTCGGCTCCGTCGGTTGCGAAATTGGCCGGTATTCTGGGGTGGCCGCTGATCGCCGACCCGATGTCGGGGTTGCGCAAGCCGGCCTCGACGCTCTCGGCGCCGTGGGCGCTGTGTGCCGACGAAGGCTTCGCGGCTGTGCACCGCCCGGACGTAGTCGTGCAGTTTGGGGAGGCTCCTGTGGCGCGCGCTACTCAGGCGCTGGCGGCAGGCGCGCGCGAGTTGGTGGTCGTCGATCCGGATGGCCGCCACTTGGACCCCGCTCGCCATGCCTCGCTGACCCTGCGATCCGATCCGGAGTCGCTGGCGTCGCTTCTGTGCAGGGTTATCGAACCGCGTGGCGAGAGCGAGTGGGATGGTTCGTGGACGCGCGCCGATCTCATCGCCAGGATTGCGATCGATGATTTGCTCGATTCGTGGGAAGAGCCGTTCGAAGGGCGCGTCGCACGGGATTTGTCCGGCGCGCTGCCCGACGGGGCGACGCTGGTGGTGTCCTCGAGCATGCCGGTGCGCGACCTCGATGCGTATATGGAGCCGCGTACGGGACTTCGCGTTCTCGCGAATCGCGGCGCTAGCGGGATCGACGGGTTCGTCTCCACCGTTCTCGGCGTCGAGGCCGCCGGTGCTCCGACTTACGCTCTGTGCGGAGACCTGTCGCTGCTGCACGACGCCTCCGGTTTGGTGTGGGGCGCGCGCCGCTCGCGCGCGGTCTTCGTTGTGATCAACAACGGTGGGGGCGGAATTTTCGATCTGTTGCCGCAGTCCGATCTGCCCGAACATGAAGCCCTGTTCGTCGCCCCGCATGAGATCTCGCTTGCCTCGCTGGCGGAGGCGGCCGGCATGGAGCATGTGCTTGCCGCATCGCCGCACGAGTTGTTGAGCGCGCTGGATCCGCCGTTGCGTCGCGCGCGCTTGGTGGAAGTACCGGTAGATCGTGCTCTTGCCGTTGCGAGGCGGCGCGCAGTGCGCGAGGCGGTTGCGGCCGCGCTCGCGGCTCAGGCGTAGCCGAGCGCGTCGAGCAGTCCGCGAAACTTCGCATCGGTTTCGGCGAGTTCCGCCTCCGGCTCCGAGGCTGCGACTATCCCGGCTCCCGCGTACAGGCGCGCAACCGATCCCGAGACTTGCGCGCATCGCAAAGCGACCGCCCATTCGCCGTCGCCGTTGGCGTCCATCCACCCCACGAGCCCCGCGTAGGAGCCACGCTCGACGGGCTCCAGCGCGCGGATCTCATCGAGCGCGCGCCCGCGCGGGGTTCCGCACACCGCCGGTGTGGGGTGCAGGCGCGCGGCCAAGTCCAGCGCGCCCGGGGCCGGAGAACGCAGTATTCCCGCAGCCTCGGTCGAGAGGTGCCATACCTTGCTGGTGTGCAGCGGAGAAGGCTGCTCGTCTACGTCGAGGCTTTCGCACACCGGTGTGAGTGCTTCGCGCACGGCGTCCACAACCAACGCGTGCTCGCGCCGGTCCTTGTCCGAAGCCATCAAGCGCTGCACTGCGGCCGCGTCGGCGTCGGAGTCGGCGCCACGCGGGATCGTTCCCGCGAGCGGGTTGGACCTGACGGTGTCGCCGGCGCGCGCCAGAAGCAGCTCCGGCGAGGCGCCGATGAACCCGTTCACCGCGAACACGTAGGCCGCAGGCTCGACTGACCGTAGACGCTCGAGCAATGCCGGGATGTCGAAGACGTGATCGGACTCGGCGATGAGCGTGCGCGCAAGAACCACCTTGTCGAGAGCGCCCGATCGGATGCGGTCCCGCGCCGCGCGCGCGGCTTCGACGTAGACCTCCGGCGCCGGGTCGGGACGTACTCGAAGCGAGGTCCACGGTTCCGGCGGAGGTTCGTGCGGCATGATCTCGGGCTCAGGGGTCCCTTCCTGTCCGGCCTCGATCATCCAGGTTTGGCCGTCGCGCCGCACGATGGAAATGCGGGGCATCACCAACGTTGCGTTCGTGCGCTCACCGTCGAATGGGAGCGCACCGACGATCAGCGGCGGCGGTCCCGATGAGGTCTCGACCCGCGAGAGCGCGACGCGCGCGGCCTCGGCAGCGCGTGCGACTTGATCTGGTCCGGCGGGAACTTCGACGCGCAGCGCAACGCCGATTCCGCAGACGCCCGAGGTGGCGCGCTCGAAGAAGAAGCCCGAGGAAGGGTCGTAGTAGTCGAGCAGGTCGGGATGTCCGTGCAGCGCGAAGGTGTGAGAGCGCATCGGTCGCGCGCCGCGGCGGGTGGTTCTCACGACCGCGTCCCGAGCAGGAGCTGGGCGGCCCCCCCCAACAAATGGACGCGTCGTAGTTCGGTGAAGCCTGCGGCGGCCAGCATCGCGCGCATCTCGTTGGGCGGCGGCAAGTACGCGACCGAAGCCGGAAGATACTCGTAGGCGGATCGGTCCGACAGCATTCCGCCGATCTTGGGAACGACTCCGCCGAAGTAGAAGTTGTGGCCGGCGCGCAGAAGGCGGTTTCGAGGCTCGGACACTTCGAGCAAAGCAAAGCGACCGCCGGGGCGCAGCACGCGCGCCATCTCGCGGAACAGCGAGTTGAGATCGACGACGTTGCGCAGCGCGAAGCCGCAAGTGATTCCGTCGGCGGAACCCGAAGCGACCGGCAGCGCGAGGATGTCCGCCTGCGTCAGCGGGGCCTCGGTACGCGCGGCGGCGAGCATGCCGAAGGAGAAATCGAATCCGGCCGGGCGAAGTCCGGCGCGCGCGAGGTCGCGGCAGAAGTCCCCGGTGCCGCACGCCAGATCCAACACGCGCGCGCCGGGGGAGAGATGCAACTCTCGCACCGCACGGCGACGCCACCCGACGTCCATGCCGAAGGTCATGATCCGGTTGACGAGGTCGTAGCGCCCGGAAATGGTGTCGAACATTCCGCGCACGGCGCGCGCCTTTTCCGAACCCGACGGCAGGGGAGCGCGGGACTTCACGCGCGCCTCCTCGAAGCGCTGCGTTTCGCGCGCGCCGGTGTGGTGCGGTCGGACTGTGCGATGTGCTCCTCCGCGACGGTGAGCAGTACGCGGCGGAAGTGCTGGGAGACAAGATCGGTGACGGCAGGGAGCAACTCGCTGAAAAGGGAGACGAGCTGTTCTGTCGCCTCGGATTCGGCGATCCCCGAGGACCGGATCGGCGCGCGCACGTGGTCGTCGAACATGGCCACCGCGCGCCGCGCGATTGCGCGCGCGGCGGCGTCGTATTCGGTCGCCAGCGCAAGCACGTCGGCCGGAGGCAGTCCGGCATCCAGAAGCCGCATCCCCAGGCGAACGACTTCAACGTCCGTCGCAGAAAAGCGTTCCTTGCCTTTCGCCGTACGCCCAAGCAGCAGTCCGGCCTTGCGCGCGGCGGTGAGCAGTGAGGCCGGGACGCCCGTGCGCGCGGCGAGTTCCGCCAGGGTCAGGGGCCGGTCGGGCTCAGGGTCGCCCGCCGCGGCAGCTACAGCCCCCGCGAGGCTCGCATCGCCCAGCTTCCCTTCCAAATGCCGCCGGATCACCGCCAGGGTGAGTCCCTTGCGTTGCAGTGAGCGGATCTCACGGATGCGCGCGGCGTGCGCGCGTCCGTAAACCGCGACGCGGCCTTGCTTGTCCGGGGGTGGCAGAAGGTGCCGGGACTGGTAATAGCGCACGGTGTCCACCGACACACCGCACGCCGCCGCGAGTTCCTCGACCCTGTATTCCACGACTTACTACTCTACGAGTGGTTGCTCGCACGGTCCACGCGACCCCCGCCGGCCGGCCGGAGAGGTCGGTTCTCGCGAGGTTGACGGCGGAGCCGGAAAACGAAAGAGCGAGGATTGCTCCTCGCTCTTTCGCGGTCGAGTGATCCCGTGGTGACGGGACACGTCCCTGAGGACTTCATTGTGTCACGGCTGCGTGGATGCGCAAGTGCCGGGTGGCAGAGCGGATATCCCTGTTGACCGCTCCGGCGATGGTCCCCCAAGCAAGTTGAGGGGTGGACCCGACGGGCCTCGAACCCGTACTCCGGCCTTCTCAGGGACGTGTGCTACCACTTACACCACGGGCCCACCGCCGCGGGTCACGGTAGGCGATTCCCGTTGCGGCCTCACGTTCGGGAGAACCTGGTGGAACCTCGCGAACATGCCGGGGGTCGCGGAGTCTTCCCGATCCTCAGGTGCGCGTCTCGAGCACGAGTTGGTAGCGCGGTTCTTCCGGAGTCGGCGCGCGGCCTCGCTCCCACCACCAGCACGCCTCGACGACGTCGAACCCGGCTGCCGCCGCTCGGTCGGTGAGGCCGTCGGGGTGGAACGTCTCGAAGTCGAATCCCTCCTCGGACGCGTCTTCGTAAACGATGCGCGAGAACATCCGATCGCCGTCGAACGTCGTGCTAAGCGATTTCACTCCGGCGCGCGCATCGTGTTGCTCGCCGATGCGCGCGCGGTAGAAGTCGGGGTGCACGACGTCGATCAGCAATCGTCCCCCGGGGCGGAGGACGCGCGCGATGTTTTGGAGTACGGAATCGTTGCCTGCGCGCGAGAAGTATCCGAAGCTCTGCCACAGCAGGAGCACCCCATCGAATGTCTGCGATATGCAGCCGACGTCGCGCTGGTCGAGACAGACGAACCTCGCGCGCGGCGCCCGTGACGCCGCGACACGCAGCGCGTGGAGCGCGCGATCCGCGCCGACGATTGCGTACCCGGCGTTCGAGAGCGGTGTGGCGTGTCGCCCTGCTCCGCAGCAGAGGTCCAGGATGCGGGGAAACCGGGCGAGAGGGAGCCGCTCCGCGACGGCCGCGACTTCGCGCGCGGTCCATTCCTCGGGAATGGTCTCGGAGAACACATGAAACCAGCGCGGCGTGTACTCGTTCACGGTGAGCAGAATCTACCAGCGCTTGTTGGTGCGTCATCGTTCGGAGCGAGACCCCGCCGCGTCGTGTGGTGAAAACGGTTGCTGTACGACCAGAATCACATACACGGAGCGCCGCGGGGTCAGCGCGCGCGCAATTCCTCGGCGAGGGCGACGGCGGCGGGGAGGACTTCTCCGGCCGACGCGCGCACAACCGGATCGGCCAGGTCGTCCAGCGGCGTGGGTTCGTGGTTGACGATCGCGAGGCGCGCGCCGGCGCGCGCGGCCTCCAGCGGGATCGACGCTGCCGGATGCACCACAAGGCTGGATCCGATCACGAGGCACAGATCGCATTGGCGCGCGCGGAAGAACGCTTCCTCGATCACGTCCTCGGGCAGCGACTCGCCGAACGAGACGGTTCCGCTCTTTAAGATCCCGCCGCAGTACACGCAGTGGGGATCGGTCTCGCCGGCTTCGATTCGTGCGTAGGCGTGCTCGGCGGGTAGTTGCCGGCGACAGTCCAGACAGACGATTGAGCGCGTGCTGCCGTGAAGTTCGAGTACCGCGGTGCTACCGGCTTTCTGGTGCAGGCCGTCGATGTTCTGCGTCACGATGCAGTCGAGCGTTCCGGATCGCTCCAAGTCCACCAGGGCGCGGTGCGCCGCGTTCGGCAGGTAGTCCACGGCCGCGCGCTCGATACGCATGCGCCAGATGCGTGCGCGGTGCTCGGCGCTTGCGACGTACTTGTCAAGGGTGAAGTCGGATGGATCGACCTTGGTCCACACGCCCTGGGGACCGCGGAAATCGGGGATGCCGGACTCGGTAGAGATCCCGGCTCCGGTGAAAGCGACGATGCGCCCGGCGCGCGCCAGCGCTTCGCCGAGAAGTTGGGCTTCCATCCCGACAGCATCGCACGCCGCTGCCGACCGAGTCCTACGAAAGGACCGCTCCGGTCTCGGCGAAGGCCGCGTTGCCGGATGGGTCGGCCACGCCGATCTTCACGAGGTAGTGACCCGCGGGGGCGTCGAGCCCGGGGAGCCAGTCGTAGCGCCGGGTTCCGGCGGGAACGCTCCGGACGGCGCGATGCATGATCTTCCCGGTGACGGTCGAGCGGAACTCGATTCCGTACGTGAGTGAAGTCGCGTAGTCGTCGATCGCGGTGAATGTGATCGACAGCGGTCGTCCGGCCGCGCGGAGTCCGTCCGAGGCCGTCACTTGGCTCACAGTCGGCGCGCGCGTGTCCACGATGACCACGGTGGCGGCGGACGGTCCCCATGTGGTTCCGTCGAAGGCGCTGATCCAGGCCGGGTGCGCTCCGCCCGGCGTGCCTGCGGGAACCGGCAGTGTCGCGCGCAGGTTCTCGGTGGTTCCGCCGAAGGCGCCGTCGGCGGCTTGCACGGCCACCGGAGTCGCGCCGGGGCGATCGAACATGACGCGCGCGGCACGCACGCCTCGAGCGCTGAGCGCGACCGCGGTCACGATGCTGGTGCTGCCTGCTGCGACGGTCGCGCGCGCGCCGGTGGTCACCGGTCCGGTCGCGCGCAACGACCGCCCCACGTTGATTCTGCCAAAGCCGAAATGTGGATCACGCCCCGGCGCCCCGAGGTCGTCCGCAGCACCCTCAATGAGCGTGCGCACCTGCTTCGGGGTCCGGGAAGGATCCTGAGTGAAAAGAAGCGCGGCCAGTCCGGAGACCTGCGGTGCGGCGGCGCTGGTCCCGCACGGAGCCTGGCCGCGCTCTGCCGGCTGCGGCATCAGTCCGACGAGGCGGTCGGCCGGAGCCGCGACAGAGACGTTGGAGTTGTAGTTCGAGCACGATGCCCGTTGGTCGTCGCGGTTGGTCCCGGCAACCGACATCACCTCGGGATACGACCCGGGGAAGAAGGGCGTATCGGAGGTGTTGTTGCCGGCGGCCGCGACGACCAAGGCGGGTGCGTGCTGTGCGGTTCCGGAGGTGGCCAAGCGAATTGCGTCATGGACCGCCGACGAGTCGCCGGCGATTCCCAGCGAGAGGTTGATCACGCGCGCGCCTTGCCGCCACGCGTAGACGATCGCGTCGGCGAGTGTCGCCGCGTCGGTGGTTCCGCCACCGTCGACGACGGTGAGCGGGAGCAATCGCGCCGCGTACCCGACGCCCGCGGTGCCGGTCGAGTTCCCAGCGGCGGCGCCGGCCAGGCCGGCGACGAACGTTCCGTGGTAGGCCGCGGAGCCTTTCCAGCGTGAGGACGGAACCCAGTCGCGCGCGCCGGTGAGGTCGAGTTGGCCGCCGTCGGCGGCGTCGGCCGAACCGCCGGGATTGGCGAAGTCGGGATGCGATGTGTCGATCTTGGTGTCGAGGACCGCAATGGTGACGGCCTCCTCGACACGCTTGGCCGCGGCGGTGAACGTACGGCCGGGGACGGCGTCCCAACCCTCGGATGCGTTGATCATTCCGAGGTGCCACTGACCGGGGATTCCGTCGCAGTCGTTGAGGCAGGTGTCGCCCGGCGCCAGCGCGATGCTGCCTGGGTAGTTGGGCTCGACGACGGCGACTGCGCGCGCCGCCTGCAGGATGGCCGTCGCGGTTTCGGGCGCGCGCACGACGTCGTAGTTGATAGCGTCGATGCGTCGCACGACGTGCGCACCGGCGCGCGCTAAAAGCGCGCGCCGGACCACGGCCGGAGTGCGGGGTCGGAATCGAACCAGGAACTGCGTTTGGTGGACGGAGACCGCCGGCCCGGAAGCAGCGGGAACCAGTGCATGGGCCGAAGGCCCTGCGAGCATCGACGCCGCCGTGACGAGGACGGCGAGCGCGCTTCCAAAACGGCGCGAGTTCATACGCATACAAAACGCGCGCCCGCTTAGTCCGTTCGGTGACTCCGCGGGTGGTTGGCGAAGATGGCCCGGAATGACTAGGCACCGGCGGGTTGTGCGTGTGTGTCGCCCTCACCGGGTACCCTCGCGAACATGCGGAGAATTTGGGGGATCATCCTCGCGGCGGCGGTTCTTGTTGCGGCCGGCGCCTGTGCGGCCACATCGGATGCTCCATCCGACACCGCTGTTGTCGAGCGCGTGGTGGACGGCGACACCGTGATCGTGCGCGCGTCGGGCGAACGCATCCGGGTGCGCTTGATCGGCGTCGACACACCCGAGACCGTCAAGCCCGGCGCGCCGGTCGAGTGCTATGGGCCCGAGGCCTCGGCGTATGTGCACCAAGTTCTTGCTGAGGGCGAGGAGGTTCGGCTCGAGTACGACCTCGACCGACTCGATCGCTACGAGCGCACGCTTGCCTACGTGTTTCGCGAACGTGACGACCTGTTCGTTAACCGCGAACTGGTTGGCCGTGGATTCGCGGTGGTCCTCACCATCCGGCCAAATGTTGCGCACCTGGGCGAGTTCGCCGCCGCCGAGCGCGCGGCGCGCGCTGCTCGGCGTGGTCTGTGGGGGGCCTGCTCGCGCGCGCCGTAGGGTGCTTCCGCGCGCCGGGCGGCCACCTGCCGGGGCCGATTAGACTTGCGGCTCATGTTGGGGATCGTGGGTGCGGGTGCGATGGGTGCCGCAATGGCGGTGCACCTGAGCGATGCCGGACGCGACATCACCATGTTCGCGACCGAGCACGACGGGCGCTTCGTCGAGGCGCACCTGAAGGGGAAGCCGCATCCCGCTTTGGGCATGGATCTGCCCTCGAACCTGCTCATCGTCGATCCGTCGTCGTGGGAAGACGAGTTGCCCAAGATCGACATTCTCATTTTGGCCGTCGCGACCCCCGGCCTGGTTTCGACCGTTCGGCGCGCTGCTCCTTTTGCGTCGCCGTCTTGCTTGTGGGCGATTGCAACGAAGGGCCTCGACGAAGCGACGCTTCGGCCCGCAACGGCGGTTGCGGCAGACGAGGTCGGCGACCCCGACCGGGTTGTGGCCGTCGTGGGACCGTCGCTCGCCTCTGAGATCGCTGCCGGAGTTCCGACGGCGGTCGTGTGTGCCTCAACGGGCGCGCGCGCCGCGCGCGCAGTGGCCGAGGCGCTCGGCTCGGAGCGATTCCGCACCTACACCAGCGATGACGTCATCGGCGTTGAGGTCGGCGCGGTCATGAAGAACGTCGTGGCGATCGGGGTCGGTCTGTGCGACGGGCTTGCTCAGGAGTACGGGGTCGCGACCATGACCAACGCCAAGGCGTTCGTGTTCTCCCGAGGGCTTGTCGAGATGGCTCGTCTGACGCGCGCCCTCGGAGGTCGCGCCGAGACCATCTTGGGCCTGGCCGGCGCCGGCGACTTGTTCGTCACGGTGCTCGGGGGCCGCAACATGCGTTACGGGGTGCTGGTCGGCAGCGGCATGTCGCCCGAGCAAGCGCTCGCCGAGATGAATACAACCGTCGAGGGTTACTTCAACGTGCGCGCGGCCGCCGGCTTGGCCGAGCGGTTCGGGCTGGACTTGCCCGTCGTGGACGTCGTCGCGCGAGTGCTCTACGAGGGTCTGTCCCCCCGGGCCGCCGTCGAACGGTTGGTATCCGCATCAGTCGAAGAGGAGCTCTGAACTCAAGTGGCGGAGGATGACCGGGGACCCGACATGTCTCCACATGACCGCAACGACGACGACAACGAATTCTGGTCTTCCGCGCCGTCGTCTGCCGGTGACGACGACGTTCAGCAGACGTGGTCTCAGCCGGCCGAGCGGGACGTTCCCGATCCGGAAGAACCGCCGGGCGACATCGAGCCGGAGTGGGCGCCGCCCAAGTGGGCGACGGACGTGACCAAGGATCCACTCCCGTCGTCGGGGGAGGATGACTTCGGACGGAAGGAAGCGGAGTCCGACGAGGGTGCGGACGACGCGGCTCCGCCGATGCAGGGGCCCGGAGCTTTCACTCCACGGGTGCTGTCGAAGCGGCGCGCGGCGACGCTTGCTGCCGTCGCCCAAGCGCTCCTTCCCCGCGGAGGGCGCGTTCACGAGTCTGCCGCGGACGTCGGGGTCGCCGAGCGTTTGGATGCGGTGCTGGCGTCCTGGGAGCCCGAGGCCCGCCGAGGGTTCATGCGCTTCGTCACCGTCTTCGAGTGGTCGTCGGTGTTCTCGCGTCACTTGCGGCGCTTCTCGCGGCTGAGTCCCGGCGCGCAGCAGGCCTACGTCAGGCGCGCGGACGCCAGCCGGCTGCTGCTGCGTCGCGGCGCGAGCGACACCTTGCGTTTCTACTGCGTGAACCAGTGGGCGGCGACGCCGGTCGTGGAGAGCAAGATCGGGTTCACCTACGGGTGCGAGTCGGCGGACCCGCCCCGCGATGCGCCTCCACTCGAGGTTATCGAGTTCCCGCAGGTCTCGGCGGATCACACCGAGGAATGCGATGTCGTCGTCATCGGCTCGGGCGCAGGTGGTGCCGTCGTCGCCAAGGAGCTTGCGGAGTCGGGGCTGTCGGTGATCGTCCTGGAGGAAGGGCCTCACCACACCCGCAACGACTACGGCGGCGCTCCGTTCGATCGCTTCCAGCGCCTGTACCGGCAGAACGGCCTAACCGCCACGCTCGGTCGCCCTGTGATCCCGCTCCCGCTCGGAATGGGAATCGGCGGCACCACGGCGATCAATTCCGGCACGTGTTTTCGGACTCCCGACCGAGTCTTGGCGCGCTGGGAGCGCGAGTTCTCGCTGCCGGCGATCGACGGCGCTTCGCTGCGCACGATCTTTGATCGCGTCGAGCGCATTCAGCATGTCGTTCCGGTTCCCGAGGAGATACTCGGCCAGAACGCGCGCGTGTTCCGCAGGGGGGTTGAACGGCTTGGACTACACGGCACTCCGATCCGGCGAAACATCGAGGGTTGTCGCGGGTGCGGCGTGTGCGCATTTGGCTGTCCCTCGGATGCGAAGCTGTCGACGCGTCTGACGTATCTGCCGATGGCGCAGCATGCCGGCGCGGGGATCTACGCCAACACGCGTGCGGAGCGGATCCTCATCGAGGGAGGGCGCGCGCGCGGCGTCGTTGCGCACATGCTCGATCCGCTCACTCGCGAGCCGCGCGCCACGCTCACCGTGAAGGCGCGCGTCGTCGTTGTTGCCGCGGGTGCAATCCACACGCCGGCACTGCTTGCGGCGAACGCGCTGGGGAATAGGTCCGGCCACCTCGGTCGCCATCTTCGAATTCATCCCGCATGCTCGGTTGGTGGTTTCTTCGAGGAAAAGGTCTACGCCTGGCGCGGAACGATGCAGTCCTTCTTCGTGGACGACTGGCACGAGTCCCAGGAGATACTGATCGAGGTCACTTCATCGGTGCCCTCGATCGGGGCGGGAACCTTCCGCGGCGGGGGGCTGGAGATGAAGGAGATGATCGGCGCGTTCCCGCATGTGGCTTCGGCCGGCCTGTTCGTGTCCGACACCTCCGAGGGTCGTGTCTTCCGGCGGTCCGGCGGAGAGCCGATCATCACCTATCGATTCAACAAGCAGGACGCGCAGCGCATGGTGCGGGGGCTGGTCAAGACGGCAGAGGTTATGTTCGCGGCCGGCGCTGCGGTCGTGAACACCGGGCTTCCGGGGATCGGCTACGTGCGCTCCGCAGCTGAGCTGGCAGATATTCGCGAGGAGGCAGTCAAGCCGCGCGCGCTGCGTCTGAGTGCGTTCCATCCCGTCGGGACCGCCCGCATGGCCGCCAATCCTGCCGATGGCGTGGTCGGATCTCACGGTGAGGTTCACGGGGTCGGCGGGCTGTTCGTGGCCGACGCAAGCGTGCTGCCGGGTTGCCCGACGGTGAACCCGCAGATCACGATCATGGCCCTGGCGACGCGCACGGCCGACCACATCGCCGGGAGATCTGCCGAGTACTTCGCGTAACCGATTTCTCCGTCTTCGGCATAAAACGGCATGGATGCACGTTGGAAACAGGCGTAGTCGTGTGTACGTTTGTCTTGTCGAGGAGGAACGATGACGGTCGATGTGGGTACGGAAGCCCCGGATTTCACACTTCGCGACAGCGAAGGCGAGAACGTCCGGCTCGTGGAATACCGGGGGAACAAGAACGTCCTTCTGGTCTTCTATCCATTCACGTTCTCGCCGGGATGCTCGAGTGAATTCTGCGACCTGCGGGACAAGAACTCGGATCTGGTTTCAGACGCGGAGACCGAGGTACTAGCGGTGTCCGTGGACCCGGTTTGGTCGGCTCGAGCCTGGAAGGACCAGCAGAAGTTCCCCAACCGCTTCCTCAGCGACTTCTGGCCGCACGGCGAGGTGTCCCGCGTATACGGCGCCTTCGATGACGGTCTGGGGTTTTCTCATCGGCACACGTTCCTGATCGACAAGAGTGGAATCGTGCGCTTCGTCGAGCGCAACTCGGCGAAGCGGTTGCGCAACCAGGATGGGTGGCGCGAGGCGATCCACAGCCTGGCCGCCGATGCATCGTTGAGCGCCGTCGGCGCGCTGGACGACCACGCGTAGACTCGATCCATCGACCGGTTCACCGGCCGGCGAACGTGGAGGTTGCGTGCGCATCCCCGCAGATGAACTTGTTGTGTTGAGCGCGTGTCTTGCCGGTGTGCCTTGCACGCATGAGGCTGCGGCCAACACTCGGGAGTGGGCGGTGTCGCTGGCTGCCGTGGGGCGTGCCGTTCTGGTGTGTCCGGAGGTTGCCGGCGGACTGCCCACGCCTCGGCCGCCGGCGGAGATCCAGGGCGGAGACGGGACCGACGTGCTCGAAGGCCGTGCGCGCGTCCTGGACGTGGATGGAGCGGACATCACCGCGGAGTATCTCCTCGGTGCGCGCGCGGCAGCAGCGGTTGCCGAGAATAGCGGTGCTCGGGTTGCGCTTCTCAAGGCCCGTAGCCCGTCCTGTGGGTGCGAGCAGGTCTACAACGGGTCCTTCTCGGGCGTGTTGCGTTCAGGAGACGGAGTCACGGCGGCGTTCCTTCGTCGCCGGGGAATGGTCGTTGCGTCCGACGAGGACGTCGAAGGCATCTGACCTCTACGCGACCAGCCCGAGCCGGTCGGCAAGTGCGGCGAAGTGCATTACGAATTCGGGATCGAACTGCGTGCCGCCGGATTGCTCGATCTCGGCGAGTGCGGTGGCCGGCGGCAGACCGCGCCGGTATGGACGGTCGCTCGTCATCGCGTCATAGGCGTCGACGATGCTGAAGGCGCGCGCCTGCGCCGGTATTTCGTTTCCTGAAAGACCGTTCGGGTATCCGGCGCCATCCCAGCGTTCGTGGTGGAAGCGAATGACGTCGAGCGCAGCCTTGCTGAATCCGAGGGGTTCGACCAGCCTGAGTCCGATCCCGACGTGGTTGCGCATGATCGCGCGTTCCGCGGGGGTCAGGGGGCCGCACTTGAGCAGGATGGCGTCGGGAATCGCGATCTTCCCGACGTCGTGCAACAGGAACCCATAGATCAAGTCGTGTTCCGGCTCGCGCCTGCTGATCCAGCGCCACAGATCGTGCGACAGCGATGACACGTGGTTGGCGTGGTCACCAGTGTGGTGGTCCCGCGCCTCCACCGCGCTGGCGAGCATGCGGATCACGGTGAGGTCGCGACCATCCGGCGCGCGCGCGCCACGGGCGGGGGCGTGTTGGGCCGCGTGAGGGCTTCGAGTTCGGCGTAGTGTTGGTTCCATTGCCGACTCCTTTCCGGGACCCCGCGTGCAAGTGAGAACGAACCGGCGCGCCGTCTGTCACAGTTCCTGGTCTCTTGTGCTCATTCGCGCGGTTTCCCGCTCTTGGCGTGTTCGCCGATCGCAGCGCGGCGGAGATCGCTCGCGCCGGGCTACACTCACGGTCCCGTCGTTCGCGACCGGGGCGCGTAGCTCAATGGTAGAGCGCCTGCCTTACAAGCAGGAGGTCGCAGGTTCGATACCTGCCGCGCCCACTTCGCACTCCTGTCTACCAACGGCCCCTGACGTATCGCGTATGAACCGGGGCGTTATGCGACCGAAATCATACGGACCACTGAGAGTCAACCGGGAATCCCGAGGAGAGTCGGCGTCCTGGGATCGCATTCAGGGAGGTCGAACCCGTCGTCGGCCTTGCTTCGAATCATGACTCCGCACGCCTATTCGAGAGGCGTACACTCGCGTCCGAGGAACCTTGATGGCCGGCGTCAGGCGCGCGCGCGTACATGTCTCTGGAATCGTCCAGGGCGTGGGGTTCAGGCCGTACGTGTTCAACGTGGCGAGTGATCTCGGCTTGGTGGGGTGGGTTCGCAACGACTCGGACGGACTGACTGCAGAGATTGAGGGCAACGTAGACCGGGTGGGGGAGTTCTTGTCGATGCTGACTTCTCGCCCTCCGCCACTCGCCGTCATCGAGGACATCGGCGTGACCGACCTCGCTCCACGCGACGAACGGGAGTTCCTCATCCTGCACAGCGAACCGGGGGAGCGCAACGTCCCGGTTTCGCCGGACGTGGCAACGTGCGAGGACTGCGCGCGCGAGATCTCGGCTGTGGGCGATCGCCGGCACGGGTATGCGTTCACCAATTGCACCAACTGTGGTCCGCGATACACCATCGTGCGCGACGTCCCGTATGACCGGGCGGAGACGACCATGTCGGAGTTTTCGATGTGCTCGACGTGTGTTGCCGAGTACGAGAATCCCACCGACCGGCGTTTTCACGCGCAGCCGAACGCTTGCCCGGAGTGCGGCCCGCGCCTTCGCCTGTTCGACGCGGGCGGCGAAGCGCTCGGCGGAGATCCCATCGCCGGAGCTGCGCGCTTGCTGCGCGCCGGGGCGATCGTGGCGGTTAAGGGGCTTGGCGGGTACCACCTGGCGTGCGATGCGGCCGATGAAGGGGTGGTGGCGCGCCTTCGCGGCCGCAAGCACAGAGATGAGCGTCCTTTCGCGCTCATGGCACGCCGGATCGCGGAGGTGCGCGAGTTGTGCGCGCTTGGTCCCGAAGAAGAAGCGTTGCTGATCTCGCGGCGACGGCCGATCGTGATCGCTCGCCGAAACGGCGACCGGGTTGCGCCATCGGTGGCTCCCGGATACGGCACGCTCGGCGTCATGTTGCCGTACACGCCGCTGCACCATCTGTTGCTGGCGGCGGTGGATCGGGTCCTAGTGATGACCTCAGGTAACGTTTCCGACGAGCCAATTGCGTTCGTCGACCAAGAGGCGCGCGCGCGCCTCGGCGGGATCGCCGACGCATTCCTCGTCCATGATCGAGCGATTGAGGTGCGATGCGACGACTCCGTCGCGCGCGTAGTGGCCGGGCGCGCGGGAGTGATTCGCCGCTCCCGAGGGTACGTGCCCGAACCGTTGCGACTTCCGGTGCGCGCGCCTGTTGGGATCCTGGCAGCCGGCGCCCAGTTGAAGAACACCGTCGCCGTCGCGAAGGGCGGCATGTGCGTTCCGTCGCACCACATCGGCGACCTCGAAAACCTAGAGACGCTTCGATCTTTCGAGCATGCGATCGGGCACTTGTCGCGGTTGTTCGACGTTCGAGTTGAGGCCGTGGCGCATGACCTGCACCCCGAGTACCTCTCTACGAAGTGGGCGCTCGAGCAGCCGCACGAGCGGATCCCGGTCCAGCACCACCACGCACACGTGGCGTCGTGCCTTGCGGAGAACTCGCGGACCGACCCCGTCATCGGCGTTGCGTTCGACGGTCTTGGGTACGGCGACGACGGGACGTTGTGGGGCGGGGAGTTCCTCGTGGCGGATCTTCTCGGTTACCGCCGCGTTGCGCATTTGGACACGGTGCCGATGCCCGGCGGCCATCAAGCGATTCGGCAGCCTTGGCGGATGGCGGCCGTCTGGCTGGCGCGCGCGTTCGGGGACGCTGCGCCTCACGCGGGGCGACTTGCGGAGGTGTCCGACGAACGCCGGCAGACCTGTCTGGCGATGGCGGCTCAAGGTCTCAACGCGCCGGTGACTTCGAGCATGGGCCGCTTGTTTGACGCCGTCGCCGCGATCGCCGGTGTGCGCAATGAAGTGTCGTATGAAGCCCAAGCTGCGATCGAGTTCGAGGAGATTGCCACGCCGGGTCCGCACAAGCCGTATGAATTCGTCTACCGCCGGCCGGAGGGAACGTGGATCGTGGATCCGACGCCATGCGTGCGCGAGGCGGCGCGGGATGCGGACGGCGGCGTTGCGGTCGGGGTGATATCGGGGCGCTTTCACCTTGGTGTTGCGCGAATGATCGTCGACGTGTGTAGCCGGCTGCGCGACGACGGGGCTCCCTCGATTACGGCTCTGTCGGGGGGAGTGTTCCAGAATGCCTTGTTGGTCGAAACGGTAGTGCCGCGGCTGCTGGACGCCGGCTTTGAGGTGCTGACGCATCAGCGGGTTCCCGCCAACGACGGCGGCATCAGTCTCGGGCAAGCCGCGGTCGCGGCTGCGGTGTTGGCGAGGCGCGCCGCCGGGCAAAGTTGAAGAAGGGAAGGGACCAGTCATGTGTCTGGGTGTTCCGGGAAAGGTCATCGAGATCTACGAGGAGAACGCCTTGCGCATGTCGCGAGTGGATTTCGGAGGCGTATTTCAGCGTGCATGTCTGGAGTACATGCCCGAGGTTGAGGTGGGTGACTACGTGATCATCCACGTTGGGTTTGCGATATCCAAGGTGGATGAGCAGGAAGCACGCCAAGTGTTTGAGTTTCTCGAGGCCATGGGGGAACTCGGCGATGCAGGGATCCCGGGAGCGCAATCGTGAGATTCGTCGACGAGTACCGTGACTCCGACGCCGCGCGCCGACTCGTCGATCTGCTCGTGCGGCGGGTGACCCGCCCTTGGACGGTCATGGAGGTCTGTGGCGGCCAGACGCACACGATCGTCAAGTACGGCGTGGACCAACTCGTTCCTTCCGGGGTCGAACTCGTCCACGGTCCGGGGTGTCCCGTGTGCGTTACGCCGTTGGAAATGGTGGATCGCGCGCTTGCGATTGCCGCCGATCCAAGGGTCATCTTCTGCTCGTTCGGCGACATGCTGCGCGTTCCCGGATCTTCCAAGGACCTGTTGTCGGTGAAGGCCGAAGGCGGCGACGTTCGAATCGTCTACTCGCCGATGGACTGCTTGCGGATCGCCCGAGAGAACCCGGGCAAGGAGATCGTGTTCTTCGCGGTGGGGTTCGAGACCACCGCGCCGGCGAACGCGATGGTCGCTCGGCAGGCCAAGAGGCTGGGTGTGACGAACCTCAGCTTGCTGGTATCTCACGTGCTCGTTCCTCCGGCGATGGATCTGATCCTGGCGTCCCCGGACAACCGCGTCCAAGGGTTTCTCGCTGCCGGCCACGTGTGCACGGTGATGGGGTACGCAGAGTACGAACCGCTGGCGCGCGCGCACCACGTTCCCATCGTCGTGACCGGATTCGAACCGCTCGACGTGCTCCAGGGCTTGTACATGCTTCTCGGTCTGCTCGAGGACGGCCGCGTCGAGGTGCAGAACCAGTACACGCGGGTCGTGCGGCGCGAGGGAAATCCTTCAGCGAAGGCGATGCTCTCCGAGGTCTTCGAGGTGACCGACCGCAAGTGGCGCGGCGTCGGTGAGATCCCGCGTTCCGGCTACCGTTTGAGGCCGGAGTACGCTGAGTTCGATGCGGAACTCCGGTTCGACGTGGGAGCGATTCGCGTGCAGGAATCGTCCCTTTGCCGTGCGGGCGAGGTGCTGCGGGGGCTGATCAAACCGAACGAGTGCGAGGCATTCGGCGTGCAGTGCACGCCGGAACGTCCCCTCGGAGCGACCATGGTCTCCAGCGAGGGCGCTTGTGCCGCCTACTACCACTACGGTCGCTTCCGCGAGCAGGTAAGGACGAGAACGTGACTGTCTCACCCGAGGGCTTCACTTGCCCCGTTCCGATCTCGACCTACTCGCAGGTCTTGCTCGGACACGGCAGCGGCGGGACCATGAGTGCCCGGTTGATCTCGGACCTGTTCGTACGCTGCTTCGACAACCCGGTGTTGCGCGCGTTGAACGACCAAGCGATCGTGGAGTTTGACGGGATGCGCATTGCGATCACCACCGACTCGTTTGTGGTGTCGCCGCTGTTCTTTCCGGGCGGGGACATCGGCTCGCTCGCTGTGAACGGAACGGTGAATGACCTCGCGGTGGGGGGCGCGAAACCGATGTGGATGGCGGCGGCGTTCATCCTTGAGGAGGGCTTGCCGATGGCCGATCTTGAGGCGATCGTGCGAAGCGCTTCCGACGCGGCCGCAGTCGCCGGAGTAACGCTGGTGACCGGGGACACCAAGGTCGTCGATCGAGGCAAGGGCGACGGCGTCTTCATCACTACGACCGGTGTGGGGATTGTGCCTTCGGGTGTCGACCTGTCGGCCGACCGGTGCCTGCCGGGAGATCGCATCCTGATCTCGGGGCCGATCGGCGTGCACGGCATTGCGGTGATGAGCGCGCGCGAGGGTATCGAGTTTGAGACCGACCTTCGCAGCGACTCGGCCGCTCTGGGGGGATTGGTCGACGCGATGCTCGCGGCGTCCAAGGGGATTCGGTGCATGCGCGACCCCACGCGCGGTGGGGTTTCGAGCGCGCTGAATGAACTGGCGTGCGCCTCAGGGGTCGGGATGATCCTGGAGGAGCGCGCGCTCGTGATCCCTGAAGCCGTTCGGGCGGCCTGCGAGATGCTCGGGCTCGACCCACTGTACGTGGCCAACGAGGGTGTGTTGATCGCTGTGGTTGCCCCCGAGTCCGCCGACGGCGTGCTTGCGGCCATGCGGACACATGCCTTGGGCGAGCAGGCGGTGATCGCCGGTACAGTGGTGGCGGAGCACCCCGGAACGGTTGCCATGCGGAGCGGGGTCGGGGGCACGCGGGTAGTAGATATGCTGGCGGGGGAGCAACTCCCGCGGATTTGCTGAAGGTACCGACTTTGACCCTGCCGTGCTACACTCGGCCCCGAGTTCAGGGTTCTGTGGAACGTAACGGCCGCGGATTGAACCCGCGGCCGCTTGTCTTCGGGCCGGCTCACGCGCTAATCGCGCGGAATTCGAACTGCCGCTGGTGCGGCGCCGGAAGGAGGGAACACGTTGCGCGGAACCGTTAAGTGGTTCAGCGACGAGAAGGGCTTTGGCTTCATCTCCCGCGAGGGAGGAGAGGATGTCTTCGTGCACCACACGGGGATCATCGGCCAGGGGTACCGCTCGTTGTCCGAGGGCCAGGAAGTCGAGTTCGAGGTGACGCAGGGAAACAAGGGACTGCAGGCCACGAACGTCACGGTCGTCAAGTAACACGACACGAGACAACGAAGGGCCGCGAAAGCGGCCCTTCGTTTATTTCCCGACGATTCAGCAGCAGGTGTGTTGCGAGTTCTCGGACAACAGGTCGAGCTTCGCGCGCGCGCCCTCGGGTTTGGTCGCCTTGATGATGGCCGAGAACATGCCCTCGATCACCTCGTGCGTCGGGGTGATCTCGATGCCGGTGAAGCCCGCGTCGGCGAGGTTCGCTTCGTACTCCGCGAAAGAGAGCGCTCCGGCGATGCATCCGACGTGGCTGCCCAGCGTCGCCCGGTCTTCGGTGCTCAGGTCGTTCGAGGACACGACGTCGCTGACGCCGATGCGGCCGCCGGGCTTGAGAACGCGGAAGATCTCGGCGAACACTCGCGGCTTGTCGGCCGAGAGGTTGATCACGCAGTTGGAGACCACCACGTCGATGATCGAGGCCGGCAGCGGAATCTCCTCGATGTATCCCTTGAGGAACTCGACGTTTTCGGCGCCGGCGTCCTCGCGGTTGCGCAGTGCGAGGGCCAGCATTTCCTCGGTCATGTCCAACCCGTAGACCTTGCCTTTGCGTCCCACGCGGCGCGCGGCCAGCAAGGCATCGATCCCGCCGCCGGAGCCTAGATCCAGGACCGTGTCGCCCTGGTTCAATTCGGCGACGGCCGTGGGGTTGCCGCACCCGAGACTGGCCTGGACTGCGGCCTCGGGTAGGTCGGCCCGCTCGGCCTCTTCGTAGAGCCCGGCCCCGAAGGTCGTTGGGGCGGACTGATCCTCGCCGCAACCGCAACCGGAACCGCATCCCTGTGGTTCCGCGACCGACTGGGCCGCGCGCGCGTACCACTGCCTTACTTCTTCGCGAATTTCCTGCTCATTGCTCACGCATGTCCTCCTTCGGGAGTGAAGATCCCTGCGATGCGGACCAAGACGTCCGATTGCAGCGTGTAGAAAGCCCAGGTTCCACGCTGCTCACGCTCTAGAAGTCCCGCCGACATCAGCTTCTTGATGTGAAAACTGACCGTGCCTTGAGACAGGCCGAGTTCCGGGATGAGTTCACACACGCATACCGGTCGGGCGGAGGTGGCCAGGATGTTGACGATCCGGACGCGCGCCGGGTCGGCGAGGGCCTTGAACACCGCAGCGGCCTGAGTAGCCGCGTCCTCGTCGATGCCGGCGGAGACGATCGAACAGCAACTCAGCTCTTGGGCTTCCACGTCACCTCCGTCCCGGGAATGCATCGATAGATCTCGATGAAGAAGATAGGCCCTTCATCGAGAAATGTCAATACAAGATTTCTACTCCGGGAGTTCGTCCTTGGTGACCGTCACGGGGCCGAAGGCCGCGCGTTCGAGTTCCGGGACGACGGCCTCGGCGTCGCCGACGACGACGATCGAGGTGTGGTCGGGGTCCAGGTGCGCGCGCGCCGCCGCGTCGAGGTCGTCGAGCGTCAACGACTGCAATGTGCGGCCGTAGGTGTCGAAGTAGTCGTCGGCCAGACGGTAGGTGAGTATCTCGTCGATCCCCGACGCGATCGCCTCGGGTGTTTCGAAACGCAATGCGAAGATCCCGCTCTGGTAGTCCCGGGCGGCATCCAGTTCCTCTTGCCTCAGGCCTTCGGCGGCCACGGACCGGATGACTCCGAGCATGTCGGCGACGGCGTCCGTGGTCACCGACCGCTCGACGGGAGCCAGCGCCAGAAACGGCCCGGTTCCCCGCCGAGGATCGAACATGGCGCTCGATCCGTAGGTGTAGCCCTTCTCCTCGCGCAGTCGCATGTTCATCCGCGAGTTGAAGGAGCCGCCCAGCGCGTGGGCCATCAACTCGACCGCGTTGTAGTCGGGTGCGTTGCGCGCGATGCCGACGTGACCGAGCACGATGTTGGACTGCACCGCTCCAGGCCGGTCGATCACCAAGACCGACGTCGGTGCGGCGGTCCCCTCGGCGACCGCGCTACGGCGTGCGGCTTCGGGCGCGCGCCAGTCCGCAAACAACTGTGCCGCGAGGTCGTTGATCCCGGTACCGGCGAGGTCTCCGGCAACCACCAGGGTTGCTGATCCCGGCGTCGCGTAGGTTGCGTAGTGCGCTGCGACCTCGCTCTTTCCGAGTGGGCCGACGGTTTCAAACGTGCCGCCTTGCGGCCGTCCGTAAAGCGATTCCCCGGTGTAGGCGGCTCCCATGAATGCGATCATCGCGCGCCGCATCGGGTTCGCGTAAGCCTGGCGGATCTCGTTCAGCCGTTCCTGCTTGAGTCGCTCGATCTCGTTCTCGGGGAAGCGGGGGAGGCGCACCGTCGCAGCCAGCAACTCCAGGACTGGTCCGATTCGGCTCGCGGGTACCCGCGCCGACGCGACGATCGTCTCCCACCCGCTCCGTGCGTCGATTTCGGCGCCGAGTCGTTCGACTGCTTCGGCGAATGCGGTGGCGTCCTTGCTCTCGGTGCCCTCGGTGAGCGCAGCCGCTGCGAGCGCGGCGACGCCGCCTCGCTCGGGCACTTCCTGTGCCGCTCCGGCCTCCATGGTCAGGTGTGCCGAGATCAGCGGACGTCCCGGGATGTCGCACGTGATCAGGGTTAGCCCGCCGTCGAGCGTGGTCCGGCTGAACTCGGGAAAGCGGAACGGGCGGGGGATTCCCGGGGCCGGCCGGTTGGGAACGAGCACGGTCATTTGGCGGCCTCCTCGGGAACGAACACGATCTCGACGCGGTTCTCGGGACGAAACACATTGCGCGCGGCTTCGGCGACCTCCGCGGTGCCGACGCTGAGCAGGTCGGGGATTCGGTCGTTTACGCGGCCGGGGTCTCCGAACATCGTGGCGCACTCGCTCAGCCAATCGGCGCGGGAGGACGCGCGCAGCAATCGGCTGCGGATGATGGTGTGCTCGAGGCCGGCGCGCGCTCGGTCTATCTCGTCCTCGGTGATGCTCTCGGCGAGTCCCTCGACGATCCCAAAGAACTCCGCCTCAAGGTCTTCCACTGCGACACCGGGACGCAGTGTGGCGGATCCGCCGGCGACCGAGACGGTCTCGAACTCCATCGTCCAGAACTCAACATCCTGGGCCAGGCGCTTCTCGCGAACGAGTTCGCGGTACAGGCGTGTGCCCTTGGACGAGGCCCCGCCGCCCAGGGACAGGATCGCTGCGGCGACTTCGATCGCATCGGCTTCGCGAGTGCCGGCCGGCGGGGAGCGGTACCCGGCAAACATCCGTGTCAGCGGTACGCGATCGGGAAGGACGTCACGTACAGGTCCTTGGAGCGGCGCAGGATTGGGGACCGCCGGAGCCGGGCGCAGCGACATGTTGGCCGGAATGCCACCGAAGTACTCGCGGACCCAGGCGCGCGCCTGTTCCGGATCGAAGTCCCCGGCGAGAGTCAGCACGGCGTTGTTCGGTGCGTAGTGGTGCTCGAAGAACGCATGGCAGTCGTCGACGGTTGCCGCGTCGAGGTCCTGCATGGAACCGATCGTGGGGTGGTGGTAGGGATGTCCGTGGGGGAACAAGCGCTCGATCAGCGCCGGCCACCAGTTCCCGTACGGCGCGTCGTCGTAGCGCTGGCGCTTTTCGTTCTTGACGACGTCACGCTGGTTGTCGAGAGTCTCCTGGCCGAGCGCGTCGAGGAGGCCGCCCATTCGGTCGGCTTCCAGCCAAAGGAACAACTCCAGGCACGCGGAGGGCCCCGACTCGAAGTAGTTGGTTCGGTGCAGCCACGTGGAGGCGTTTAGCGCCCCGCCGGCGGCTTCGATGAACTTGAAGTGCTCGCCCTTGGCGACATTGCGAGAACCCTGGAACATCATGTGCTCGAACAAGTGCGCGAGTCCGGTCTTGTCGGGTTCTTCATGCTTTGACCCGACGTCGTACCAGAGGTTCACTGCGACGACCGGTGCGAGGTGGTCCTCGGCCAGAATTAGTCGCAGGCCGTTGTCCAGATGTTCGTCGGTGAAGGCGATGGTCGGGGTATCGGGCATGTCGTTCTCCCTTGTGGGGTTTGTGTGATATTCGCCGGGTGACGTTCGCGCGCGCAACCCGGGGGGTGCTAGGTTGGCGCCGCAGTTGCGACGACATCGAATTGGGAGGGCACGGCGGAGTGGAAAGCATCACGCGCGAGTCCCTCCGACCGTTATTGGATCTACAGCGCATCGACACCGCCTCCGACCGGCTGGTGCAGCGCCGAACCGATCTCCCCGAGCAGGCCGAACTGGATGAACTGACGCAGCAGCGCGATGAGATCGCCGATGCGCGCGTCGAGCGGCAGACCGAGCTGGATGCGGTGTCGCGCGAGCAGGCTCGCATCGAGGTGGAGGTCGAGCAGATCGACGGCAAGATCCAGCACGAGCAGGCCAGGCTGTACTCCGGCGAGGTCACCAACGCTAAGGAGTTGTCCAACATCCAGGCGGAGTTGGACTCGCTGCGCCGGCGAAAGGCGCACCTCGAGGACGGAGAGCTGGAGGTCATGGAGCGCCGGGAGGCTGTGGAAGCTGAGGTTGCCGCGCTGACCGCGTCCTTCGAGAGCGTCGAGGCGGGAGTCGCGGACGCGACTGCGCGTCGTGACACCGCATCCGTCGATATCGAGAAGCAACTGGCGGAGTTCGCTGCGGAACGTGCCGCGTTGCAGCCCACCGTGCATCCCGAAATCCTCGAGTTGTACGACGACGCGCGCTCCAAGCGCGGAGGGGTTGCAGTGGCGGCCCTGGACAAGGGCGTGTGTCGCGGGTGCAATCTGCCGCTGTCGCCGATGGCGCGCGAGGAGATCCGCGTCGGAGACGACCCTCTTGTGCGCTGCGAGAACTGTCGTCGTTTGCTGGTCGTGGTGTGACACAGCAAGACCTGTTCGGCGAGTCCCTCGAGGAGTTGCTCATCTACTGCGACGGCGGCTCGCGCGGCAATCCCGGCCCGGCGGCGCTCGGAGTGTCGATCCAAGATCCCAGCGGGACCGAGATCGAGGGGGTCGGCGAGACGCTCGGGACCCAAACTAACAATTTTGCGGAGTATTCCGCCGTAATTCGTGCCTTGGGGCGCGCGGCAGAACTCGGCGCGCGGCGCGTGAAGATCCGCACGGACTCCCAATTGCTCGTTCAGCAGTTGCGCGGCGTGTACAAGGTCAAGAGCGCGAACCTGCGTCCCTTGTTCGAGCAGGCGCGCGCTGCGGCGTGCCGCTTCGAGAAGGTCGTATTCGAGCACGTCCCGCGAGAGCAAAACGTGCGCGCCGACGAACTGGTGAACCTCGCGCTCGACGCGAAAAGCTGACCGACCCTGGGACGGCGGCCTCCGGCGCTACACTGATGCCGAGGAGTGGGCCGGGCGGCCGCGGCGAGTCAAGTGCTCGTCGAGGAAAGTCGGGACTCCACAGGGCAGCGCGGTGGGTAACGCCCACCGGGGGTGACCCCGGGAAAGCGCCACAGAAAATGTACCGCCAGCGGCTGCCGACGTGGGTCGAGCGTAATGCCAGACCCCGCCGGCGGTGCGGGCAAGGGTGGAACGGTGGGGTAAGAGCCCACCAGCGTGATGGGTGACCGTCACGGCTCGGCAAGCCCCGCGCGGAGCAAGACCAAGCAGGGAGCAGGGCGGCCCGTCCAATGCTTCCGGGTAGGTCGCATGAGGCTTGCGGTAACGCAGGTCCCAGAGAGATGGTCGCCCCTCGCCGAAAGGCGAGGACAGAATCCCGCTTACAGGCCCACTCCTCACCCTCACACCGGCGCGTGTCGCCGCCGGCGTAAGGGCGGGTTGCTCGCTACTCGCTCGGGACGAGTTCCGCCTCGATCTCGATCCGCACCTTTTTGCCGACGAGGAACCCGCCGGCTTCCAGTGCCTGATTCCACGTCATTCCGAACTCCTCGCGATCCAACTCCGCAACAGCGGAGAATCCCGCCGCGACGCCGCCCCACGGCGGTGATGCGGCACCCTCGTAGGTCACGTCGAGCGTTACCGGACGCGTGGTGTCGCGAATCGTGAGATCGCCGGTAACGCGCAAGGTGCGGTCACCCGAGCGCTCGGTCGAGGTGCTGCGGAAGGTCAGAGATCTGTAGCGCTCTACGTCCAGGAAGTCGGCGGAGCGCAGATGTTCGTCGCGCTGCTCCTGGTTCGTCGTGATGCCGGCGGCCTCGATCGTGACGTCGATCGAGGTGTCCTCGGGGCGATCCCCGATGGTGACGGTTCCCTGGAAACGGTCGAATTGCCCGCGAACCTTCGCGACCATCAAGTGGCGGGCTGAGAACGACAGCACCGAGTGAGCGGGATCCAGTTTCCAGATTCCGACGGCCGGCACCTCGATTCCGTCCAGGTTTCGCAACGGCTTCGTCATCTGGTTCATCGTAGGTCCTTTCGTTGCCGGAGTGCTTCCGCCACAACTGATCCGGACGCAGAGGTATTCCTCAGCCGGTTTCCGGCCCTGTGCATGCGGGTCGCTTGGTGTGGAACCTGGTCGTTCGCACCGGTGTGGGGTGTTCGCGCGATTCAACGAGCGAGCGCGTTTGGCCGAAACTTAGAGTGCGGTGTAGCCATAACGTGCTACACGCATCGGGGGCATCACGACACTCAATGAAGCCTGGGGGCAGGCGCGCGTAGGCGGTGACGTGCCGTCGCGACCGCGTCTGCAGGTCTTGCACGGCGCCGGCGTCGTCGGCCCGCGCGAGGCGCGCGCCTATTCGACCGACGGGGCTGCCGGGTTGGTCTCGGTTGGCCGCGGGTTGGCGTTCGCGGTGGCGGCGGTGCTGGAGATCTCGGGTCGCAATGCGTCCGGCACACGGATGATCTTGTTCGCAGCCGTCGGAGTTCATGCGGCCGTCCGAATGGCCCGGCGACGTCCCCGCGGCTCGATGGCGTGGGTCGACGCCGTGCTCGCCGCCGCGCTGCTGGCGACGACGGGTGGTCCGGCGAGTTCATGGTCCGCCTATGGAGAGGTCACGCTGCTCGGCGTGGGGTTCGGGCTCGGCCCGGGCGGAGGAGCGCTGGCCGGCGCGCTCGTCGCGGCCGCTTCAGCCCCCGCGGCCGTCGAGCACTTCAGTGTTCGTCTCGGCTCTCCACTTGAAGCCGGGACCTGGTTCGTGCTGTTCCCCGTGATTGGGATGGCCGGTGGGATGGCCGCGCGCATCTGGCGCGCGGGAGGTCCCGACGGCGAGCGCGCGGTCGCCGATGCGAACCGTGTTCTCGGAGACTTGTATCGCCTTGCGCGCACGATGCCGGTGGGTCTGGAGGCGGGCACGGTCGCGCAGGACGCGCTCGCCGTCGCGCGGGAGCGTTTGCGCGCGACGGCCGGGGTGTTCTTGACCACTCACGACGGCGTTGCGTCGGTCGAAGCGGCCTTTGGTGTCGCGGCCGCCGAGCGCGTCGCCACGGCATCGGTCGCTCGGTTGTCGTCGGCCGGCGCCTCGATCCTGGATGTCGCCGAGCTGGGACCGCTCGCCGCGATGGCGCTCGCACCGCACCGTTGTTGGTCGTCGGCGCCGGTGCGCCGGGGCGGGGAGACTCTGGGTGTACTGCTTGTGGCGTGCCCCGACCACGACCGGCACGACCGCGTGCTCTCCGGTGTGTGTGAACTCGCCGAGGACGCGTCGATCGGCATGCAAAACGCAGTGCTGTTCCGACGGCTCCGTGAGTTGTCGGTGGACGAGGAGCGCACCCGCATCGCCGGGGAACTCCACGACGGCGTGGCTCAGGCGTTGACGCATTTGCGCTTCGAGTTGGAAGCGATGGCGCGTGGCGCGACTTCGGATTCGGCCGTGGTGCGCGGGGAGGTGCTGCGGCTGGCCGGCGTTGCGGAGCGCGCGCTGGGAGATGTTCGCTCCACCGTGCACGGTTTGCGGTCGTCGCTTGCCGGAGGCCTGGTGCATGCGCTGTCCGCGTACACGGCCGAACTGCGCGGCGGCGGAGGACCGGAGATCGCTTTTGAGGCGGCGGGCGAGGTGTGGCTTGATCCTGCTGCGGAGGCTGAGGTCTTCCGCATCGGACAGGAAGCGCTGTCGAATGCGCTGCGCCACGCGGGAGCCCACCATGTGTGGGTGTCGCTCACGGCGTCGGACACCGAAGTGCGCTTGATCGTTGAGGACGACGGCCGTGGGATGCCGGACATTGGGCGCCCCGAATCCGCGGCCGGCGGCGTCGGGCTGGCGGGAATGCGCGAGCGGGCCGAGCACATCGGCGCGCGCCTTGCGATTACGCCGAGAGTTGCCGGAGGAACGCGAGTGTCACTGGTGTGCGGTGCAGTCCGCGGAGGGGTCCGGTGAGCATGGTGCTGCAGGTACCCGGATCAGCGGCGGCGGAACAAGCGATGACGCGCATCGTGATTGTTGAAGATCACACGTTGGTCCGTCAGTCGGTCGCCAAGATCGTGTCTGCAGAACCCGGGTTCATCGTGGTGGGAGAAGCGGCGCGCGGAGATGAGGTTCTTCCTCTGGTCAATGTTCGGCGCCCCCACATTGTGTTGCTGGACGTCGCGATTCCCGGCGGCAGCGGGCTGGAGGTCGCCGCACAACTGCGCGCGGAGGCGCCGGCGGTGCGACTGATCTTCCTGACGATGCACGACGACGACGCTACGGTGTCGCGCGCGGTGGCACTCGGCGCGGATGGGTACTTGCTGAAGAGCGCATCAACGGATGAGTTGATCCAGGGGTTGCGCGCGGTGGCAGCGGGTGGATCGTTTTTGAGTCCTGCCGTTGCGCGTAGCGTCATGCGGCGCGCGGGCGGGCGCGCGCAAGGGACTTGCCTAACCGATCGTGAACTCGAAGTGCTGCAACTGCTCGTCTCTGGCCGGCGTCCGGCTGAAGTAGCGCGCACTTTGTTCGTCTCCTTGAAGACGGTTCGCAACCATCTCGCGAACATCTACATGAAACTTGATGTAGACACCGCCGCGCAGGCGATCGCAGAGGCGTTCCGCCAAGGTCTCGTCGCGCAAACCTTCTAGGTCGGCGCACCTAGACCTATGGGGAGCGATGCACCCGCAAGTCTCGTCGGGCGACTCATGCCGTCGGCAACCGCGATTCGTACGATCGTTGATAGCCGGTGCCGGTCGCAAGAAGGCCGAAAAACAGCCGGGGTCACGGACGGTTCGCGTCGCGGCAGGTCCGCGCAGGCGAGGGACGAGGGAGGTGAACAAGGTGACGGATCTTCTCACGGGCGTACGCATGATGGGCCTGTGGTGTGCATCCCGCCTGCGGATCCGCAGTGAGCGCGGTGCCACGGCCGTCGAGTACGGCCTGATGGTGGCGCTTATCGCCGCGGTGATCATTGCGGCGGTGGTGTTCCTGGGGCAGACAACTCGAGACAGCTTCGCGTGTACGGGCAATTCGCTTTCGTCGAAGTCTGCGGCCTGCTGAGGTCGCATCAAGGGCTTTTCAAGGAGAGGTGAGCACAGATGTCTTCGATTCTTCAGATGGTGCGTATGACCGGCGTGTGGATGACCGCGCGCCTGGGCGTCAAGAGCGAGCGCGGCGCGACGGCCGTTGAGTACGGCCTGATGGTGGCGCTCATCGCCGCGGTGATCATCGCCGCCGTCGTGTTCTTGGGGCAGCAGACCAAGGCCACGTTCGACTGCACGGCGACCTCGGTCGCGGGTCGCACAAACGCTTGCTGATTCGCTGAGAGCGAACTCCCCGGGCGGGTCTTCCCCGCCCGGGGAGTTCGAGGGAGAGGCTGACGATGCACACGATCAGGCAGGAGCGAGGGGCATCCGCGGTGGAATTCGCCATCGTGGCCTCCCTGCTGTTCATGCTGCTGTTCGGCACGGTCCAGTTCGGAATGGCGTACAACCGTTCTCAGGGCCTGCAGGCAGGCGCGCGCGAGGGCGCGCGCCTCGCATCGATCGGAGCTACGTATAGCGAGATCGCGGCGCGCGCGCGCGACGCACAGAGCCTGTTCGTCCCGACCGATGTGGTTGTCGTGACCACGCCGTCGTCGTCCGGCACTTCCCGTCCATGCGCGGTGGCCGGCGTTGGGGGCCTCGTAACGGTTGAAGCAAAGGTGCCGGCGAGTGCGAAGTACGCCATCGCGATTCCCTTGTGGGGGAACAGGCCGATTGACTACACGGGATCCGGCACGTTCCGCTGCGAACGAGGGGGGGCCTGATGCGCCGGCTCAGGCAAGAGCGAGGCGTTTCGGCGGTCATCGTCATGGTGAGCATGGTCGCGTTGTTCGGCGCCGCGATGCTGTCCGTCGACGCGGGCAGCCTCTGGAAGACACGCCGTGCACTGATCACCGACACCGACGCCGCCGCGCTCGCCGCGGCGCGGTATATCGACGCGGGCGGCTCGGAAGGGTGTTCGGAAGCCGTTGCCGGTGGGTCATCGAGCGGGGCCGGCGCAGAAGCCGGGTACGTTCTTGGGCAAAACGATGCCGGCGCGTCGATGTCGAGATTCGAGGTTTCGCCTTACGCCGGCACGTGCACAGGGGACGCCGGACATGTGCGCGTCGATGCGACGCTGCCCGTTCCGCTGGCGGTCGCCGGGCTGTTCGGGTTCAAGGACATCTCCGCGTTCTCCAGTTCTGCCGCGCAGTGGGGTCCGCTGGCCGCGGCGTCCGGGATACGCCCGGTGGCGGTGTGCGACAAGAGCGCTCATTACCTGGAGTGGGCGGCGCACTTGGCAGGCAACGATGCAAGGTGGGGCACGGGTCCCGGGCATCCGGGCGGCTCCGGCGGTGTCGTGCACCGGATTGCCTTCGAACGGGGCAGTTCGGGGTGCGGAGATGCGTCCGGGAACTGGGACTGGCTGGACTTCAACGACAACGCACCTCCGAACGGGAACTCCGCTCTTTCGGACTGGCTGCGCGACGGGTATCCCGGAGTTGTGTCGTTGGGTGACGCGGCGACCGGATTGCCCCGCGACTGCAATGCCGACCAATCCGGGAACCAGGAATCCTGCGGCCCGAAGACCGGCGCAGGCGGCGGCAGCTTCGTCGGGTCGTTGCAGTACCTGCGTGACACGCGTACCACGTTTCCGATCGCGGTTTACGACCGCGTCGTCGACGACCGGGACCCGCGCGGGTGTGCGGCACCGCCCCCGTGGACGGCTTCGGGGAGCAACGCCCGGTTCTGTCCGGTCGCGTTCCTACTCGTACGAATCCACGGGTGGAGCAACATCACCGGTCAGCTTCAGGACAACTCCTACATCGATCTGGAGTTCTTGGACGAGTGGTGGGTGGGACAGGTCGGAGCGAATCCTTCGGAGAGCCGACCGACCGTGCACGGCGTGCAGCTGTGTGGGGGCAACTACGGGGCGACGATCGATCAGCGCTGCGATTTGTAGCGCGCGCAAGGGGAGGACGATTACGTGAAGCAGGTAGCGATGGGGAAACGGATGGGAAGTCTGTTGCTGGCGGTTGTGCTTGCGGCGCTGGCGACGGCGGCGCTCATCTCGTACGTGCATGCGCTGGAGAACAAGGCGTTCACCGGCGTAGAGACCGTCGAGGTGTTCGTGGCCAAGGACTCGATCCCTGCCGGGATGAGCGCAGACGCCGCAGTGCAGCGCGCGGCGATTACTACGACGACGGTTCCGCGCAAGGTGGTTGCCGAAGGCGCGATCGCCTCGCTGGACGAGATCCGCGGCAAAGTCGCGGCTGTGACGATCGTGCCGGGTGAGCAAATCGTTTCGTCGCGGTTCGTCGAGCTGTCCGCCGTGGGATCCGGACTTGAGATTCCGGCCGGTCGCCAGGCGATGGCCGTCGAGTTGGCGTTGCCTCCGGGCGTCGGAGGGTACATCCAACCGGGTGCGCGCGTCTCGGTGATTGCGCATCTGTCGGTCACTTCCGGTCGCGGCGCAGACGCTCGCGCCCAGTACCTGTTGCAGGACGTCTCGGTACTGGCCGTCGGGCAGAAGGTGGTGTCGGCTGCAAACGAGGGCAGTCGCGGGGCCGCGCGTCAGGCGAGCGCCGCTCAGGACCGAACGCTGCTCACGCTTGCCGTCACGCCTTCCGAGGCGGAGAAGCTCGCCTTCGCGATCTTCGAAGGCGACGTGTACTTCACGCTGTTGCCGCCGGATCAGAAACCGGTTCGCACCTCCGGCCGTAACGGCGCCAGTGTCTTTCGTTGAGGCGAGGACCCATGATCCTGCTGACTGATTCGGATCCGAAGTTTCATGCACGGGTGGCAGAGACTCTTCAACGCCGTGAGGGCGTGCTGACGCTCGACGGTGTATCCGATCTCGAGAAGACGTTGTTCGAGCACGCCGGAGATGTGGATGTTGTGTTGCTCGGACCGAGCGTGCCGCCCGCGGAAGCATTGCGTGTTGCCGAACGAGTGCAGCGCACGGCGCCTGAGGTTGGGGTTCTGTTCATCGCCGACGCGATCGGCTCCGACTTGTTGCAGTCGGCATTGCGCGCCGGAGTTCGCGACATCCTTCCCGTCGAGTTCACCGCCGACCAGCTTGCCGGGGCCGTGGAGCGGGCCGAAGCGCTGTCGCGACAGATCCGTGATCGTTCGCCGTCGGGCGAGGAGCACGAGGGCGCGGATCACGAGGTCGTCACCGTGTTCAGTTCGAAGGGCGGTGTCGGCAAGAGCTTTGTGGCCGCGAATCTCGCGGTTATGCTCGCGCGTCGCACCGGCGAGAGCGTGGCGCTGGTGGACCTGGACCTGCAGTTCGGCGACCTCGCCATCATGCTGCAGATGTTTCCGGCCCGCACGATGTACGACGCTGCACAGAATCTCGCACGCCTGGATTCCGGGGCGCTCAAAGGGTACCTGGCGCCGCACCGGTCCGGCGTGCATCTGCTGGCTGCTCCGTTCGAGCCCGGACTCGCTGAGACGATCTCCGGTGAAGCCGTCCAGCGAATCCTGCGGATGCTGAAGCAGTCGTTCCGCTACGTGATTATTGATTCGCCGGCAGCATTCACGGAGCACATCGTCGTGGCGCTGGACGAAAGCGATCACTGCGTGCTGATCACGAGCCTGGACGTGCCCAGCATCAAGAATCTGAAGTTGGCGCTACAGACGCTCGACTTGCTCGGGTTCAGCCGGGAGCGGATTCGCCTTGTGCTCAATCGCGCCGACACCGAGGTGGGACTCCGGGTCTCCGAAGTGGAGAAGACGCTCGGAACCAAAGTCGACGTTTCGATCCCATCGGGCCGCGAGGTCCCACTGTCGATCAACCGCGGGGTTCCCCTGGTGACCGAAGCGGAATACTCGCCGGTCGTCCTGGCGCTGGCGCGGCTGGCCGACGGAATCGGTGCTCCCGACAAGGAAACCGCGCGCGCGGCGCGCGGCCGATTCTTCAGGAGGAAGGCAGGATGAGTCTCTACGAACGTTTGTCCCGCGCGCGCGTCGCTTCGGAGGGAGTCGACGTGGACGCGCCGTTCACCGAACAGGCCGTTCAGCAGGACGTCGATCCGCTGAGTGACGTGAAGCGCAAGACGCACCAGGCACTCGTTCAAGCGCTCGGACCCAAGCTATACGACCTGGAGATGACGGCTGCGCAACTGGAACAACGGGTGCGCGCGCAACTCACCGAGGTGCTCGAACAAGAGGACTCGCCGCTGTCGGCCGCCGACCGCCAGCGTCTGATCGCCGAAACGACCGACGATATCCTCGGTCACGGCCCGATCGAGCCGTTCCTGCGCGACCCGGGTGTAACCGAGGTCATGGTGAACGGGCCTTCGTCGATCTATATCGAGCGTGACGGGAAGCTGCTTCGGACGACCGCGAGGTTCCTGGACGAAGCGCATCTGCGCCAGACCATCGACAAGATCGTGGGTCGCGTCGGTCGTCGAATCGACGAGGCGCAGCCGTACGTGGATGCGCGCCTGCCGGACGGATCGCGCGTGAATGCCGCTATCCCACCGGTTTCGATCGACGGACCGGCGCTGACGATCCGGAAGTTCAGTCGTGAGCCGTACCAGATCGAGGACCTGATCTCGTTCGGGACGCTGTCGGGCAAAGTGGCACGCTTCCTCGAGGCCTGCGTTGCCGGCCGCATCAACATCTTGGTGTCGGGTGGTACGGGCGCCGGCAAGACGAGCACGCTGAACGTGTTGTCATCGTTCATCGGTGCCGACGAGCGCATCATCACCATCGAGGACTCGGCCGAGTTGCGGCTTCTGCAGCCGCACATCGTGCGCTTGGAGCACCGCCCGCCCAACATCGAAGGGCGCGGACAGGTAACGATCCGCGATTTGGTGCGCAACGCATTGCGCATGCGCCCCGACCGCATCGTCGTCGGCGAGGTTCGCGGCGGCGAAGCCCTGGACATGTTGCAGGCCATGAACACCGGCCACGACGGGTCGATCTCCACCGTGCACGCGAACTCGCCGCGCGACGTCCTCGCGCGCCTGGAGACAATGTGTCTGATGGCGGGCATGGACCTGCCGGTGCGCGCGATCCGCGAACAGATCGCCAGCGCGGTCCAGTTGGTCGTGCACCAGTCCCGAATGCGGGACGGCAGTCGCCGCATCACGCATGTGACCGAGATCGCAGGGATGGAAGGCGACGTCATCACGATGCAGGATCTCTACCTGTTCGACTTCGGCATGGGAGTCGACGACTCGGGACGCTCTCGCGGGCATATCAAGTCGCTCGGCCTGCGTCCGCGATTCATCAACAGGCTCGAGGATGCCGGGATTCGACTTGGTCCGGAGTTGTTCGAACCCGAAGATCTGGTTCGAGGGAGTGACCGATGAGCCCGGCGCAGATCGGTATGGCGCGTCGAACGGCGGCGATGCTTATCGTGATGACATTGCTTCGGATGATTGGGGTCGCGCACGCCGTCGGCTCTGTGGACGTCCGTATCCGAGAAGCGGTGCTCGACCCGGGCGGCAACGTGCGCCTCACGGTTGCGGTCGCCGGAGCTTCGCGGGACTTGGCGGCATCCGACTTCGCCGTTACGGAGCAGGGTGTCGCAGTGCCGAACCTGACTGTGACGCCGATGGCCGCCGCGGCTCAGCCGGTCGCGGTTGCGCTGGCGATGGACGTCAGCGGGAGCACTGCGGGCCGGCCGCTGGCCGATGCGAAGTCCGCTGCGAAAGCTTTCGTCGGAGGGTTGCCGGCGTATGTGCGTGTCGGACTGGTGACGTTCGGACCCGGCGTGCGCCTGACGGTTCCGTTCACGACCGACCGCGCGCGCGTAGCGCGCGCGGTCGAGGCGCTGTCGGCATCCGGGGGAACGGCCCTGTACGACGCCGTGAAGCTGGCGGCAACCACGCTCGGGCGGACCCAGGCCCAGCGAAACATCGTCGTCTTCAGCGACGGCAAGGACACCGCGAGTCGCGTCGATCTGGCGGCGGCGGTTGCGGCGGCGCGTACCGCGCATGCACCGGTGACGACGATCGGACTCGAAGGCGGCGATCTCGACGCGGCGGCGCTGGGCTCGCTTGCGTCACGTACCGGCGGACGCGCTGTGCGTGTGGGGCAATCGGGAGGCCTAACGTCGGCCTTCCGCAATGCGGCACGTGACATCGCTTCGCAGTACGTGCTGAACTACGGCGGCGTCGAAGGGCCGGCCGACCTTGCAATCGTGGTGACGGTGGCGATGGACGGCGCGCGCGCCTCGGATCGCATGACCGCGCTGAACCCGCGAACCGCCGGGCGCGCGCCCGGGCCGCGCGCATACGCGATTCCGGGACCGCCACTGATTCCGGCGCTTGCTTCGTCGACCGGGCGAACGATCGGAATGTGGGCCGCATTCGTCGCGTTGCTTTTGTTCTTCGGACTTCTGCTCGCTCGGCCTCGGCGGACCGAGGTCGAGGCATTTCTGCTTCGGGGTCTGCGCGTGTACACCCGGTCGGCCGGCCGGACCGCGCGCGCAAATGGAAAGGGCGAAACCGGGGCGTTTGCGCGTGCCGCGGCCGGGGTGCTGCGGCGCCTGCCCAAGTCGTCGCGGCGCGAAGAGAAGGTGCAGGCCCAGATCGACCGCGCAGGATGGCCGTTTCGCGCCTCGGAGTTCCTCGCGATCAGGGCTGCGGCGTCCGTCGCGGGCGGGGTCCTCGGGTTCGGGCTATTCGGTCGGTGGTGGCTGGGGCTTCTGCTCGCGGCCGTTGGTCCGTGGATTCCGAAGATGCTCCTGACGCGTCGTATTGCCTCCCGGCAGGCGGCGGTACTTGGGCAACTTCCCGACACGCTGCAACTGCTTGCCGGGTCGCTACAGGCTGGGTACGGCTTCATGCAGGCAATCGACACATTGGTGAAAGAGTCTCCGGAGCCGACCTCGACCGAGTTCTCGAGGGTCTTGACGGAAACCCGACTGGGCATGCCGATCGAAGACGCCCTGAACACGATGGCCGATCGTCTCGGCAGTGAGGACTTCCGCTGGGTCGTGCTGGCGATCAACATCCAGCGGCAGGTGGGCGGAAACCTCGCCGTGTTGCTGCGCACCGTCGCCGAGACGTTACGTGATCGTGAGCGAGTGCGTCGCCAGATCAGCGTGCTCTCGGCGGAAGGAAAGCTATCCGCGTACATCCTGGGCACGCTTCCGTTTGGGATCGCCGGGTATATCGCGGTGGTCAATCCGAGCTTTCTCGCAACGATGACCGATGAACCGATGGGGCGCGCGATGATCGGCGGCGCACTGGTGATGCTGGGGCTCGGCATCGTGTGGATGCGCAAGATCATCAGGATCGAGGTGTAGCACGATGGAGACGAGCGTTCTTGCGGTGATGTTGTTCTTCGGTGCAGCGGTGCTGGCGTTCTCCAGCGTTCAGGGCTTTGTGCTCGAACGTCACGAGTCCTTCCGCATGATGCGTCGGCTGAAGGCGGTTGAGTTGCGAGCCGGCGATGTTCGTCACCGCGAACTCGCTCGTCCGTTCGCCGAACGCGTGGTTGCTCCACTGCTGAAACGGCTGGGCGCAATCGGACGGAAGTTCACTCCCGCGAGCGTTGTGGAGCGACTTACGCAGGAACTCGCGTCCGCCGGGAGCCCGGGAACATGGGACGCCGAGCGCGTGCTCGCGTTCAAGGTACTCGGGGCTGCAACCGGCGTCGTGGGCGCAGTCGCGCTGGTGCCGTTGGCGGGGCTTCCCGCGGTCCGAGGTGTAATCCTGGCGGCAGTCGGCGCGCTGCTTGGTTACTACGCTCCCGAGTGGGTCGTGCGTTCGAAGGCTCGTCGCCGCCAGGGAGCGATCCGGCGCGCGCTGCCGGACGCGTTGGACCTGTTGTCGATCACTGTGGAAGCCGGCCTTGGGTTCGACGCGGCGGTCGCGCGCGTCGCGCGTCAAGGCGGCGGTCCGCTGGGCGAGGAGCTTCATCGCATGCTGCAGGAGATGCAGATCGGCAAAGCGCGCTCCGAGGCGCTGCGGGATCTGGCCGATCGCAGCACGCTGCCGGAATTGAAATCCTTCGTGCTCGCGATGGTGCAAGCCGACGTGTTCGGGATCTCGATCGGCAAGGTTCTGCACGTTCAGGCGCAGGAATTACGGCTGCGCCGGAGGCAACGCGCTGAGGAAAAGGCACAGAAGATCCCCGTGAAGATCGTCTTCCCCTTGATTACATGCGTGTTTCCCGCGCTGTTCGTCGTGATCCTGGGTCCGGCGATCATCACGATCTCTCACAGCTTTCTCGGGCGGTAGGGGATGGGCATGCGGATCCTCGCGTTCACGGCAGATGCGTCCCTGCACGTCGCCTTGGCGTCGATGATGCCGGGAGTGGAACTGCATGTGATCGCCGATCCGGCGACGGCCGCCGACGAAGATGCAGGCGCCGTGGTGGCCCTGGTCGACTTCGGCACCACTATGCGCGGACTCGAAGCGGTGTGCGTCATTCGCGAGTCGGGATGCGGGCTTCCGTGCGTCGTCGTCGGGGATGAGATCGCCGAGGACGCCGAGGATGCGGTGTGGGTTGTCGTTCGTCCATTCACACTCATCGACGTGGGAGAGGCCATCGAGCGCGCGGCGGAGGGGCGCGCGGTCACCACCCCGACCGCGCAGGAAGAGCCCGCTACAGAGGAGGAGCCCGCTACAGAGGAGGAGCCCGTCGCAGACGAAGAGCCCGTCGCAGAGGAAGAGCCCGCCGCAGACGAAGAGCCCGTCGCAGAGGAAGAGCCCGCCGCAGAGGAAGAGCCCGTCGCATACGAAGAGCCCGCGCGTGTCGGAGCGGAGGCTCCGGAGTGCCGGCAGGAGCAAGCGCGCGCGCGCCCGGCCGCCGAGGATGCGTCCGTCGAGGAAGCGGCAAAGCGGAAGCGCGAGGAAGCGTCCGCCGAGGAAGCGGCAAAGCGAACACTCGAAGAGGCGCGCGCGGAACTCGCGGCGATTGCCGTTGCCGATGAACCGTCTGTTCCCGCTCCTTCGCCTTCCGCGGAGCAGGAGCCGGCAGTCTCTTCCGACGAGTACGCGCGGAGCCTGTTGTCCGAACTCGATCTCGCAATCCCGGCGCGCGCCCCGGCGTCTCCACGCCGCGTTCCGGTTCCGCCGAAGCAATCTCCGCGGATCGTCCGGGACACCGCCCGCCCGCCGCGCCCGGTCAAAGAGATCATCCCTGAGCGTTCCGCCGCCCGCCGCCGTCTTCGTCGGCGCATCGAGCCGGAGCGCACCCCGGCTCCCGTATCGAAGGGGTCGATCCTGACTCGCTTGAACGCCGCAGTGTGGGCCGGGCGTGATCTGGAACTGCTTCTCGGCGAGATGCCGGTCCTTGCCGAACCGCGCGCGGTCGCTCATGCGTTCTTGAGCGAGGTTGTCGAGCTTTTCGGTCCGCAGACGGCTGCCGTGTACACGCGCCGCTCCGACGGAACCTACGGCGTCCTTGCGCCTCACGGTTTGTCTAAGGTCGAGGCCGACATTCGAGTTCCCCCGGATCAACCGTTGTTCCTGGACGTTGCCGTTGGGCGAACAGGCGTGTACGTAGCTCCGGTGGACCTGGCCCAGGGGCTCGTTGCCGGCATCGGTGGGGCTCGCACCGAGACGCTCATGGCCGCGCCGATGGAAGCCGGTGGATCGTGCATCGGCGTCATCATGGTCGGGGGCGCTGATCTCACGGAGGCCGATCTGGGACGCCTGTGCGACCTGGCTGCCGAAGCCGCACCGGGTCTTGCTTTCGCTCAGTACGTCGAGCGGATGCGCGTGCGCGCCTGAATCTGGAGCAGGAGTTACGCGGCGCGCGGTGAATCACCACCGCATGAGAATGCGAACGCTTGTCGTGGTAGCCGCGCTGGGGTGTGTGCTTGCAGGCCTTCCGGCGCGCGCCGAATCACTCCCGGTTGTCTACGCGCATCGTGGCGGTGCCGGCCTTGCCCCCGAGAACACGTTCGGCGCGTTTCGTCGGGCTCACGAGACGTTCGGCGCGCGCGGCGTCTGGCTCGAGATGGACACGCAGCTCGCTTCCGACGGCGAACTTGTGATCATCCACGACGCGACCCTCGACAGAACCTCGACGAACTGCACCGGGTTGGTGATGGAGAAGACCTCGGCCCAGTTGCAGGAATGTGATCAACGAAATGGGTGGCCGGACTGGCAGGAGTTCGAGCCCGTTCCTTCGGCGCGCGCCGTCCTGACCGAGGGGAGCGCCGAAGGCTGGCGGATCATGATCGAGCTGAAGAACATCCCCGGTGAGGCGAACTTCGATCCGTCCGGCGAGCAGGCGGCCTCCGCGCTCGTCTCGCTGATCGATGAGACCGGGTTTCCGGCTGAGGATCTGCTCGTGCAGTCCTTCTTCCCGACCTCGCTCGACTACATCGAAGCGCATGCGCCCGATGTCGGCACCGTGATGCTGACCACGTCGCAGCTTCCCGGTGCTCCGCCCGGCGGCGGGTTCCCTGCGTTCGTCAACGCCGCGTTTTCGGTTGCGCGGGGCTACGAGGTGGCGGCTCCCGATTTCGGGTCCGTCGATCTGTCGGCCGAGACTGTGACTGCGATGCGCGCGCTTGGTCCCAAGGTCGTCGTGTGGACGCCCGACGACGTCGCCGATATCGGGCAAGCGCTGGATTGGGGTGTCGACGGCGTGATCTCGAATTACCCCGACCGCGTTTACGCGGCGCTGGAATAAGTCCGGTCGGGGGCGGCGTCTGTTTTGGTCACCGTCGGCCCGTACACTGAGCGGCCGTGACTCAAGACATGATCTTTGCATCCTTAAACGACGCCCAGCGCGAGGCGGTCGAAGCCGCGCGCGGTCCGGTCGCGATCCTTGCGGGCGCCGGCACAGGCAAGACGACGACAATCACGCGGCGAATCGCTTGGCAAGTCGCCTCCGGAGAGTTCGAGCCGGGGGAGATTCTGGCGGTCACGTTCACGGTGAAGGCTGCGCGCGAGATGGGCGAGCGTCTCGGCGCGCTCGGAGTTCGCGGCACGCGCGCCAACACCTTCCATGCCCAGGCGCTCGCGCAGTTCCGCCGGTTCAGCCCGGAGCAGCCCGAGATCGTGTCCCACAAAGGCCAGATCTTGCACGCGCTCGCTCAGCGGCTGCCGATGCCGTACAAGTTCACGGCGCTTCGCGACCTCGCCGGGGAGATCGAGTGGGCGAAGAACCGACGCATCGGCGCGCGCGATTACCTCGGCGCGCTGGACGACCACGAAACACCCGTCCCGGCCGAACTGATGCATCGAATCTACGTCGACTACGAAAAGCGCAAGCGCAAGGCCGGCTTGATCGACTTCGAAGACCTGCTCGAGCGCACGCTCGCGGTGCTCGCCGAGGACGCGCACGCGCTCGGCCTCGTTCGGTCGCGCTACGCCGCCTTCACGGTTGACGAGTACCAGGACGTGAACTTGTTGCAGCAAGCTCTGCTCGATACGTGGGTGGGCGCGCGCGACGATGTCTGTGTCGTCGGCGACGACTACCAGTCGATATTCGGGTTCACCGGAGCGACTCCGAAGTACTTGCTCGGGTTCACGTCGCGCTATGACCACGCAACCGTCGTCACGCTGACCGATAACTACCGCAGCACGCCCGAGATCCTGGACGTTGCCAACAGGCTCGTTCCGCGTCTGCGCGGCAGCCGCAAGATGCTGCGTGCCGTTTGCGAGCCGGGTCCTCGTCCGGTGGTACGCGGGTTCGATGCCGGTCGCGATGAAGTGGGCTGGATCGTGGGGGAGTGCAAGCGATTGAACGGCGAGGGCACCCCGTGGGAACAGATGGCGGTGCTGTTTCGCATCAACGGCCGCTCAGAGGACTTCGAAGAAGCGTTTGCGCGCGCGAAGATCCCTTACCAGGTTCGCGACGGTTCGTTTCTGCAACGCCCGGCGGCGCGCGCATTCGCGGCGCGCGCGCGCGCGGCCGAGGGATCGGTTGCCGCGGCCGCCGAGCAGATTGCCGGAGCGCTCGGCTTTGATCCGCAAGGCGCCTACGAGGTAGGCGACGAGGCCACGCGCCAGGCCGACCTCGCGCGCCTGGTCGCGCTCGCGCGCGAGTTCCCCGGCGAAACGGTGGAGGAGTTCGTTGCGGATCTACGCGCGCGTTTCGCCACTGAAGAGCAGGGCCGCGGCGTGCAGCTCATGACGTATCACCGGTCCAAGGGTTTGGAGTTCGACGCGGTGTTCCTTCCGCGCCTGGAGGACAAGGAGCTGCCGTTCGCGCTGTCGGCTTCCGACGAGGATGTCGCCGAGGAGCGGCGGTTGTTCTACGTCGGAATCACGCGTGCTCGGCGTCACCTGTCGATCAGCTTTGCGCGCGCCCGCGAGGGCGAACGGCGAACCAAACCCAAGAGAAGCCCCTTCCTGGACGAGATCGCCCCGGTGCGGCGCGAGCGCGCTGCGGTTGCGTCGGAGCCGCGCCCGGCACGGCGTCCGGCCGCCGCCTCATCGCCCTTGCTGGATGCGTTGCGGGAATGGCGCCGCGGGGTCGCGGCCGAAGCCGGTCTGCCGGCCTACGTGGTGTTTCACGACTCGACGCTCGCGGAGGTCGCGGCCGCGCGCCCGGGGTCGCGCGCCGAACTTCGGGCGATCCCCGGTGTCGGCCCGCTGAAGATGCAGCGCTACGGTGAAGCCCTGCTCGCGATCGTCGCGAAGGGCGGATGACGGTCGTGTCCCCGGGGTTTCTGTCGTACGCCCGTGTTACGCTCCGCGGCGTCCAATAACAGGGGTTTGTTGAGTGCTCGGGAATAGTGTTCGGGGGGCGCACCTCGTTGTCGGCCCACCGGGGTCGGGAAAGACGAGGCTGCTGCGGGATCGATTCGCCGCGCTGGTGCGCGAAGGCGAGCAGGGCATCCTGATGCTGGTGCCCGACCGCCGCGTCGCGCGCGCGCTCGGCGACCACATCCTTCGCGACGTGGGTCGATCGACGTCGGAAGTTCGGGTCACGACCTGGCACGCTTTTGCGCTGAGCCTTCTTCGTTTCCATTACCCGCGACTGGGCTACCGGCGTGAACCGAGTCTGCTTACCGGTCCGGAGCAGTTCAACCTCGTGCGCGAGATGCTTGCCGACCCCTTGGAGCGGCAGCGCTGGGCGGAGTTTCGCACGCACACCGCGCTGACGGGATTCGTCGAGGAATTGCGCGAGTTCGTCTTGCGCGCGCAGGACGCGTTCGAGTTGCCCGAGGACATCGAGAGGCGCGCCACCGAACTCGGGCGCCCGGACCTCGCCGAGGCGGCTCGGTTCTTCCGACGATATCTCGAACGGATCGACGTTCCGCAGGACAGCCTCGTCGACCACGCCAACGCGATCGCGCGCGCCGTCCATCTGCTGCGCGAGAACTCCGATATCGCGGTGGCCGTGCGCGCACAAGCGCGCCACATCCTCGTGGACGACTACCAGAACGTCACCCCCGCGCAGGAGTCATTGCTTCGAGAACTGGCGATCGGCGCCGACTCGGTGGTCGTCGCGGCCGACCCCGACGCGCGCATCTTCGGGTTCCGAGGTTCGTCCGCGCACGCGCTTGACGACTTTCGTAAGAGGTTTGCGCCCGTCGGCGAGTCGCACTTGTCCGAGCTTCATCGCATGCCCTCGCGCACCGACGCGTGGCTGTTTGACCACCTGTCTGAGGAAGCGTCCGCCGTGGCTTCGGAGTGTATGCGGCTGCACGTGCGCGAAGGCATCGGCTACGGCGAGATTGCCGTGGTCGTTCGGCGCTATGGCGCGGCGTTCCGCGAGGTCTGCCGTTCCCTTCGTCGCGCCGGAGTTCCTTTGGTCACCGTGAGCGAGGACCGGCCGCTGGCTCGAGAACCTGCTCTGGCTCCCGTCCTGGATCTCGCGCGCGCGGCCTTGCGTCCGGCGGAGCGTGAGGAACGACTCGCTCGGGTGCTCGCTTCGCCGGTTGCCCGCCTGGATGCCCATGAGGTCCGTGCTCTGCGACGTGAGGCACGACTTCGTCGTACGACGCTGGACGGACTGCTCGCCGCGCCCCCCGAAGATCTCCCGGAACGCCTGGTGGCGGCCTTGCGCGAGGTCGGGAGTCTCTTGGAGGAGATCGCGGACTGCGCGCGCCGTGAGACGCGACCCGCCGGCGTCTTCTGGTTCTTGTGGAAGCGCTTGCCGCTGTTCGACGACTTGGTCGCCCAGGGCGACGACGACGCTCTCGACGCCGTCGCGGCGTTCGCCGAGGCGATCGAGCGTTTCAGCGATCGGCGGCCGGGGATGGGCTTCGACGATTACCTCGACGCTTTGGAGGGAGTTGAGTTCGGTCCCGAGCCGTGGCGCATGCCCGAGGTGCGACGTCCCGATGCCGTTCGAGTGATGACGGCGCACCATGCCGCAGGGACGGAGTTCGAGGCGGTTATCGTTGCCGGCTGCGTTGAGGGAGAGTTCCCCGACCCGCACGAACGCCGCGTGCTGTTCGACGTGCGCGACGTGCTCGCGCCGGCGACTCCTCAGCAGCGCCGCGCCGCGCGCATGCAGGAGGAGCGCAGGCTGTTCACGGTCGCCACCACGCGCGCGCGCCGCAGGTTGTTGATGACGGGCGCGCGCGAGTCGAGCCGGCGTGAGGCCTCGGTTCCGTCGCCGCTGGTGCGCGCAACCGGCGCTGAATGGGAACGACCGCCGCAGACTGAGCCCTTGACGCGCGACGAAGTCGAGGCGCACGCGCGCCGCGCAATGCGGGACGCGACGGTGCCGCCGGATGCCCGGCGCGCCGCGCTCGATGTTTTGGCCCGTCTTCCCGGCGTCCGCCCCGAACGCTGGTGGTATGAGCGTGAATGGTCGGGGCCCGGCGTTCCCCTAGTTCCGGGCGAACTGCGAACGAGTTACTCGCGGCTGAGTGCGTACGACAACTGCGGTCTGCAGTACCTCTACTCGGTCGAGCTTGGGCTGGATCCGGCGTCGAGTCATCAGATGCAGGTCGGCAGTTGGGTGCACGACATCGTGGACCTGTGCGCGCGCGGCGAGATTCCAATGACTCCTGCGGCGCTGATCGAGGCTCTCGACAAGGTGTGGGATCCTTCGATCTTCGACGGGATCGCCATGGAGCGGCAGCGACGCAAGGACTCAGAGAAGATGCTCCGTCGCTGGCTCGAGGTCGATGGGGAACTCGAAACGCTCGCAAGCGAGGTGTGGTTCGAGTTTCCCGTGAACGGCGCCGTCGTGCGCGGACGCATCGACCGCGTCGTGCGTTGCGGTAACTCGATGTTGCGCTTGATCGACTACAAGACCGGACGCAACGCCAAGTCCCAGGAAGAGATCCGCGAGGACCTTCAGCTCGCTACTTACTACCTGGCGCTGACGACGGCACAGGAGTTGGTCGGCCTTGGCGAGCCGCGGTATCTGGAACTCGCGTACTTGGGCGCTCAAACCCGCGACGGGTTCATCCGCAGAGGTCTGGACCCTCGGCGTATCGAGGGGTACGCGGAATCGGCGCGCGCGCGCCTGGAGTCATTCGTCGCCGGGATCCATGAAGAGCGCTTTTCTCCCGCGCCGGGTGCGGACTGCGCGTACTGCAAGTTCAAGTCGATCTGTCCGGTGTGGCCCGAGGGTGACGAGGTGAGGCTGTGAGTCCCCAGGATCTGTTCGCGACGGGCGTGTCGCCGCAGGTGCGCGGGGCGCTCGGCGACCGGGATCCCACGCGTCAGCAGTGGGCGGCGATTTCCGCGCCGCTCGAGCCGTGCGTGCTCGTGGCCGGCGCCGGTTCGGGCAAGACCGCGGTCATGACCGCGCGCATCGTGTGGCTGGTTTCCGAAGGCCACGCAAGGGCCGGCGAGATCCTTGGACTGACGTTCACGAACAAGGCGGCCGACACACTCACCGAGAGGGTCCGCCGCGCGCTTGCTCCGCTCGGTCTGCCCGACGGCGAGGAACCCGCGATCTCGACCTACCACTCGTTCGCCGCACGCATGATCGCCGACTACGGCTTGCGCGCCGGGGTCGAGCCGGGAGCGACGTTGCTGTCCGGGGCCCAAGCCTGGCAGATCGCGTCGGAGTTGTTTCTGCGCAGAACCTTCGAAGCGCTCGAAGTGCGGTCGCTCTACCACGTGAAGTGGGTGCTCTCCCTGGCCGACGAGTGCTCCAACCATTTGGTCGAGCCTGAAGAGATCGTGGCTTGCGACACCCGACTCCTCGAGCGGCTTTCGGGGTCCAAGGGGCGGATGTCCGCGAAGGTGATCGACGCCGCCCGCCGGCGCATCGAACTTGCCGCCGTTGTGCGCGACTACATCGAGGTCAAGCGCGCGCGCAACCTTGTCGACTTCGGCGACCAGATCCGTCTTGCCGCGCAACTGGCCGCGGATCCGGCGGTCGCCGCCGACTTTCGTGCGCGCTATAGCGTTGCGTTGCTCGACGAGTATCAAGACACCAACGTCGCGCAGGCAAAGATGCTGCGCCTGCTGATGCCCGACGGGTATCCGGTCATGGCCGTCGGCGACCCGGATCAGAACATCTATGCCTGGCGCGGGGCCAGCCTGCACAACTTGTTGGCGTTCCCGAATCAGTTCCGGATCGATGCCGCATCACCCGCCGCGAGCCGACCTCTGTCGGTCAACTTCCGCTCCGGTGCGCGAATCCTGGATCTTGCGAACGTGTTGATCGCCGGGATCCCCGCCGCGAGGCGTCCGCCGGGCAAAGTCCTGGAGCCCTACCCGCCGCTCGGCGAGGGCGAAGTGGCGATCTTCTCGGCCACCGATCAGGTATCCGAGGCGGAACGCGTTGCGGATGAGGCGCGTCGTGCGCACGACGCAGGAACGCCATGGAGTGAGATCGCGATCTTGTGTCGCAAGAAGCGGCTGTTCGGTTCCTTCGTCGAGGTGTTCCGCGAGGCCGAGATTCCGCTGGAGGTCGTGGACATCGGAGGCTTGCTGATGACGCCGGAGGTCGTAGACCTCGTCGCGTTGCTGCGGGTACTGCACGACTCGGCCCGCAACGTCGCGCTCGCGCGGCTGTTGCGGGGACCGCGCTGGCGGATCGGGCACCGAGACCTGGCAGTGCTGGCGCGCCACGCCGCCGCCGCGAACGGAGATCTGCGCGCGCGCATGGAGGTCGATTCGGTTGGGGATGTGGCGTTCTCGCTCGCCGAGGCGTTAGACGCTGTGGACGACGTCGAGGGACTTTCCGAAGAGGGACGCGCCCGCATTTCGCAGTTCGTTGCCGAACTTGCGGAGTTGCGTGCCGCCGCGCATTTGCCGCTGCCCGACCTGGCCGCGCGCGCGCTCGAGTCCTTAGGCATCGTGGCTGAACTCGACGCATCGTCCTCACCGGCCGCGCCGGCGGCCAAGCGCAATCTCGCGCATTTCGTCGACCGAGTGGCGTCGTTCGAACCGGTGGACGGAGAGGCGACTCTGGAGACGTTGGTGGAGTGGCTCGATGCCGTTGCCGAGGTGGACGAGGAGTTTGATGCGTCGCAGCCGACCGACGAGGACTCGGTCAAGCTCATGACGATCCACCAGGCGAAGGGCTTGGAGTTCGACGTCGTGTTTGTTCCCGGTATGGCGGCCGGTGCTCGATCGAAGATCTTCCCCGACACCAGCATTCAGGCCAACCCTGCGACGTCGGCCCGCAACATCCCATTCGAACTTCGCGGCGACTCCGAGATTCTGCCGCACTTCGAGGGAAACCTGACCGCGTTCCAAACTGAACTGGTTGCGCGCGCGGAGGAGGAAGAGCGTCGGCTGCTTTACGTGGCGGTGACGCGCGCGCGCAGCAGGCTCGTGTGCTCGTCGGCGCATTGGTACTACCCGGTCGGTCTCGGCGAGGCGCTGAAGACTCCGATGGCTCCGAGTGAGTACTGGGAAGAAATCCGGGCGTTTCCGGGGGTTCACGTCATGACCGAAGTGCGGCCGCCGCAGGAGAACCCGCTCGTCGCGCGCCGTGCCGCGCGCGCGCAGGACTGGCCGCCTTCGGCGGGTCGCGTGCGCGACGCAATGTTCCCCGACGGATTCGCCGCCGAGGTGGCGCGCGCGCGCACGGTCGCGCCGCAGGACTCATCGCTGTTTGCCTTCGTCCCCTCGGGGCCGCCGGGTCCGGTGCTGCCGCGCTCGTTGCCCGTATCGTCGCTCGTGACGTACGCGGGGTGCCCGAAGCGCTTCTACTGGTCCTACGTTCGGCCATTGCCGCGGCGTCCCGGAGTCGCCGCGCGCATCGGGACGCTCGTGCACTCCTGGATCGAGCGCCGGGCCGACGGACAGATGCCGCTGCTGGACGTCGAGCAGTTCGAAGAGCGAGACCCGACCGAGTTCGGCGCGCGCATCGCCGAGTTGAAGACGGTATACGAGCGCACGCGGTTTGCGGCGATGAAGCCGCTCCACAGCGAGCAGAAGATCGCACTGGTCTTTGGAGACGTCGTCGTGCAAGGACGAATCGACGCCATCTTCGCGCGCCCCGAGGGAGGCTGGGAGATCGTCGACTTCAAGACCGGCCGCTTGCCTGCGGAGGGCGACGAAGCCGCCGACCGCCAACTCGAGTTGTATGCGCTCGCCGCGCAAGAGATCTGGGGTAAGGCGCCCGAGGACCTCACTTTGACGTTCGCATCGCTCACGGAAGGGGAGCGCCAAGTCCGCGTTCGACCTGCGGTCGAGATCCGCGCCGACGTCGAGCGCGCGCTGGCCGAAATCGCCGCCGCCGGATTCGATCCGGCTCCGTCGAGTGCGTGCCGCTCGTGCGACTTCCTGGCGCGCTGCCCGCAAGGGCGGGCCGAATATGGGACCTGAGCGGCGTAAATCCATGCCGGGGCGGTACCCTGTGTCCCATGCCTGAGCGCAAGAAGCCGTTGAAGCCTGTCCCCGCGCGCGCCGCCGCGAAGAAGCCCGTGCCGAAGAAGCCCGCGCCGAAGAAGCCCGCGGCCGCCGCGAAGAAGCCCGTGCCGAAGAAATCTGCAGCCGCCGCGAAGAAACCCGTGCCGAAGAAGCCTGCGGCCGCCGCGAAGAAGCCCGTGCCGAAGAAATCTGCAGCCGCAGTCGGGAAGCCGGCCGCGGCTGCGAAGAAGTCCACCCCGGCTCCGAGGAAGCCGGCCGCCGTGGTGGAGAAACCCGCCGCGGAGAAACCCGCCGCGGAGAAACCTGCAGCGCGGGAGTCGCGCGCGCCGGCAGTTGGGGCGGCCAGCGTCTCTTCTACTCGTCCGGTCGCGGTCGCACCGGGCGCGCGCGAGAGCATCGCGACGCCGTACGTGTACCGCCTGCCCGTTGCGGAACCTCAGGACTCGTCCGACGTCCCAGACGATTCCACCCCGGCCCCGGACGCGCCTTCGGCTTTGGATGGGGCCCCGCCCCGCACCTGGGAGGAGCCGGCGGCGGCGGCGCTCGCGGGAGTTCTGGCGATCTTGGTCCTGGTGCCTTGGTACTCGGCCGGCTCGCTCAGCGTTAGCGGCTGGGCGTCGGGAACCTGGGGACCGGTCGTGTTCTTCCTCGCTCTTGCCGCAGTCGGAGTCATTGCGCTGCGCCGGTTGAATGCCCCCGTCCGCTTTCCGGTCGAGTCCGGACTCGTGGTCGAAGCCGTCGCATGGGTGTCGATTGTGGGGCTGTTCATCAAGCGATTCATGCGCGTCAAGGCTGGGGCGACGGGCTTCACGCTCGGTGTGACTCGGGGACAGACGATTGCGTTGTTCGTCGCGGTGGGGCTTGCGCTGGTCGCAGGCCGTTTGTCGACGAACGCGCCGATAATGATCCGTCCGGGCTGGTTCCGTGATCGTGAAGGCAAGATCGGTGTGGCGATTCTCGGGGTTGCACTGGCGGTCGGGCTCATCTTCGGCTTTACGAATTCGGCATTCCCCGGTCAGCCGCAGTCGCAGGCGGGAGCCGTGAACCCCAACGTGCGGCAGGTTACCGGGATGCCCAAGTGCGGCAAGGACATGAGATTCCCCGTCCCGGCGGGCGTGACCGCCACCAGCGGTTACGACATCAAGGGTTCGCCGACTTGCGTGATGACGTTCTCGTCGAGTTCGTTGACGCTCAGCAAGATGTACTCGAGATTTGTTGCGGCGCTTCGTAAGGCGGGCTGGAGCGTCACGTCCTCGCCGGCGCTGCAGACGACGCGGGTCCTGTCTTTGACCAAGCCGAAGTGCGGCCAGATGACGTTCATCGAGGGCCAAAGCGGTGCGACATCGGCCACCGCGAGTCCAAAGGCAAGTCCGGCGAAGAAAGTCCGCACGGCAACAGTGTGGGTCGGACCCTGTGCCTCCCCGGCCCCCAGCCGCTAGAAGTCGGCGCAGCCGCTATGCGTTGGCGCGCGCCAGCGCGCGCATCATCTCGCTGCGCGTGTCGTGCCCGGCCGACAGGAACGACACGACGAGTTCGGTAGCGCCGGCTTCGGCGAAGGCGGCCAGTCGCTCGCGCACGCGGCCCTCGTCGCCGATGATCGAGACTTGGTCGACCAGCGCGTCGGGCGTAGCCGCGATGGCGCCTGCCTTGTCGCCGCCGAGGAACAACTCCTGCACTCGCAGCGCTTCCTCGACGAAGCCGTAGCGTTGCACCAACTGGTTGTAGAAGTTCTTGTCGCGCGATCCCATTCCGCCGATGTAGAAGCCGATGATCAGGCGCGCGGCGTCCAGGCCCGTGGCCCGGTCGCCGACGAAGACCGGTGCGAAGGGCGCCACGCGCAGCGGCCCGAGCGACGCGTCGCGCGCGGCAGCGCCGGCGGCGAGCGACTCCCCAAACACCTCATCGGCATGCTCGGTCGAGAATGGGAACGGCAGCCAGCCGTCGGCGACCTCGGCCGTCATCTCGACGTTTTTCGGCCCGAGTGCGGCGACGAAGACCGGCAGGTCCGCCCGCACCACGGGGTTGAGCATCTTGAGGCCCTTGGTAAGCGTGAAGACTTTGCCTTCGTGGTAGACCTTTTCGCCCGACCAGATCTTGCGACAGATCTCGATGATCTCGCGCGTGCGCTGCACCGGCCGGTCGTAGGTGACACCGTGCCATCCTTCGATCACCTGTGGTCCGCTTGCGCCGACACCCAAGATCATTCGTCCCCCGGAAAGCTGGTCGAGCGAGGCGGCCGTCGTTGCCAGCAGCGCCGGCGTGCGCGCGTAGATCTGCGCGATGTTTGTCCCAACCTTGATGGTCGAGGTCGCGCATGCGATCTGCGTCAGCGTGGTGAAGACGTCGTAGGTGTAGACCTCGGAGCACCAGATGCAGTCGTAGCCCAAATCCTCGGCTTCGCGGGCAAGCGCGATCATGCCCTGGCGATCGTGCATCTCCGTGTAGGGAATCTCAATTCCGATTTTCAGCGCCATAATCGGGGCAGCCTACACGCTCGTCCCGGAGCCACCCAAGCGCGCGCTTAAGTGACGTCGCGGCGTTGAAAGACCGCCGCCGCGATCACCAGAGAAACGAGGCCGTACGTCGCCACGATCAGCGCCGCTTGCGCCGGTGTTCTGCCTTCGATGATCCCGAGTTCGGTCTTCCCGCCGACCCACACGATGGAGTTCCCGACGAACAGCCACGGCCGCAAGCGCGGGATGATCGCGCCGAGGAAGCCGCCGTCGATGAGCGATAGGTAGACGAATCCGATCCCGAGCGCCGCCGCGGTGTTCCGTCCGATCATTCCAATGGCGAACCCAATGCCGGCCCCGACGGCGGCCAGAAGGGTCCCCCGGGCGAGCACGCCGGCCAGCGACCAAACCCAGTCCGGATCGACGCCGGACATGGTCCCGCGCGCAAGTCCTGCCGGAAGCAGGGCGAACGCCAAGAGCACTTGCGCCGCGACGTATACGACGACGCCGACCACTATCGCCGCGAGCGCCTTGGTCGTGAACACTCGGAGGCGGCGGGGCTCCCACGTCAGCAGCGTGGCCATCGTTCCCGCGCGCCACTCTGCTCCGGCGAAGGAAGCCGCGAGGATCCACGCGAGCATCAGCAGCGGGATCGATATCCCCATGAATGCCTCATCGAGCGAGCTGTAACGGTAGGGTTTGGGGAAGTCCAGCTCCGGTCCGATTCCCGCCCGAGGGTCGAACATGCAGAACTCCTGCCGGCCGGCAGAGTTTGCGGCCGGAATCGGAGGCTCAAGTGGCAGTCGGTCGGAAGGAGCGTCGGTCTGGGGCAGCTCCACCGGGCCGACCTCGCCGCGTACGCATTGCTGGACGAGGAAACCACGCGCGAAGAGTGCCCTATTTTGTGCAGGAGTTGTATTGCCGTGCGTTAGGTACACGGTGAGTCCGGCCATAGTGACGGCGAGGAACACCAGTGCCGAAAGAGCCATCAGAGTGCGCCGCGCGAAGTTGCGTCGCAGTTCGACCGCGAGCAGAGCCCTCATGCGCCACCCCCGGCAGGTACGCCGCACACCGTGCAGAACTTCCCGGCAATGGTTTCCGATCCACATGCCGGACAGGTCAGTGTCGCCGGATCGGCGTCCTTGGTCAGATCGAGGAAAACGCTTTCCAGGCTCGCCTCGATCGGCCGGAGTTCAGAGACGAACATGTCGCGCGCGGCCAGCGCGCGCGTGATATCGGCCGCGCGCTCGGGCGCGATCTCTACCCGGATTCCACCGTCGGGCTCGGTGCGCGCGTCGAACCCGGCGTCGCGCAGAACCCGCATGCCCGACGCGGGATCTTCGACGCGAACCACAACTGCGCTTTCGCCGCGCGCCAGGACCTCGTGCACGGTCCCGGTGGCGATGCAGCGGCCGTGGGACAAGATGGCGACCTGGTCGCACACCTGCTGCACTTCGCCGAGTTGATGACTCGACAGGAATACGGTGCGACCTTCGTTGCCCAGCGATCGGATGAGATCTCGAACTTCCTTGATCCCGGCCGGGTCCAACCCGTTCGCCGGCTCGTCCAGGATGAGCACCTCGGGATCCTTCAGCAGCGCCGCGGCGATACCGAGCCGTTGGCGCATGCCGAGCGAGTAGGTCTTTACCGGATCGTCGGCGCGCGCCGCCAGACCGACGCGATCGAGCATCGCGTCAACGCGCGTGTCGGGGATCGCGAAGGCGCGCGCCAGCAGACGAAGATTCCGCCGGCCCGAAAACGTCGGAAAAGCGGCCGGTGCTTCGACGATCGATCCGACACGGGGTGCGACCGTATGTAAGTCTCCAGGCCCGGCGCCGAGCAGTCTCGTGCGGCCCTCTGTGGGGGCGACCATTCCAAGGAGGCAACGAATCGTCGTCGTCTTGCCCGATCCGTTGGGTCCGAGGAATCCGAAGACCCCACCGCGCGGCACCGAGAAGCTGAGGTCATCGACGGCGAGCGTGTGACCTCGCCGTACCGAGCGGTAGGTCTTGCGAAGGTGTTCGGCCTCGATCACCGGCATAGCGGTTACCACGCCGGTGGGCGCCGGTCGGCCCACGGCCGCGCGCGCTCCAGTTGTGCGGACACCGCAAGGACCGTTCGCTCGTCGGCCGCCCGGCCCACGATCTGTACGCCGACCGGCATGCCGCCGGGGGAGAAGCCCGCCGGAACGTTCGCCGCCGGCTGTCCGGTGACGTTGAACGGCCAGGTCCAGCAGAGCCACTCGCGGTAGTCCTCCCAAGCTTTGGTCATGTCTGCGGCGATCTCGCCGATCGGCGGAGCCGGGCGCGACAGCGTTGGAGTGATCAGCACGTCGAAGTCTTCCCAGAACGCCAACACGCGGCGCGAATGAGCGTGCATGCGACGCAGAGCGCGCGCGTAGTCCACCGCCGAGACGTAGGGGGCGACGTCGAAGATCAACCGAGTGCGGTCCTCCAGCAACTCGAGTTGCTCGGTAGTGAGTTCCATCCCGCCGATGCCGATAGTCGTGACGACGACGAACGGCTCTTCCAGCGGCAGCAGGTCGGGTTGCGCTTCGGTCACTTGGTGGCCCATCGCTGCGAGCAGCTCTGCTGTTTCGCGCACCGCGTTCTCGCACGCCGCGTCCATCGGTAATCCGTTGCGCGCGTAGGCCACCGCGACACGCAGCCGCGGTTCTTCCCGGGTGGCCGAAAGGAAAGATTGCTCGGGCGGCGGCGCCCAGTAGGGGTCGCCGGTAGCGGGTCCCGCCGTCGCGTCGAGAAACGCCGCCGCGTCCGCGACTGTGCGCGTGATCGGGCCGTAGACGTCCAGGCCTCCCCACTCCTCGGAGAGCAGCGGGCCCATCGAGATGCGCGCGCGCGCCGGCTTGATGCCGTAGACGCCACAGCAGAAGGACGGAATGCGGATGCTGCCGCCTCCGTCGGAGGCTTGGTTGAGTGGAGTGAAACCCAGTGCCGCCGAGACTCCGGCGCCGCCGCTGGATCCCCCGGAGGTCCGTTCGGTGTTCCACGGGTTGCGCGTCGCGCCGAACAGATCGCTCTCGGTTGTCGGGCGGTTCCCGAACTCCGAGGACGTGGTGGTCGCGACAAGGATTGCTCCTGCGTCCTTCAGGCGTCGCACGACGTGGGCGTCGACTCCGGGGCGCGCGCCTGCGAACGCGCGCGAGCCTTGGTTGCTCGGTCCATCGGCGATAGCGCAAAGGTCTTTGGCGGTGAACGGGACACCTTCCAGTGGTCGCGGCGAAGCGCCGGAGGCGAGACGCTTCTCGGCCGCGCGCGCGTCTTCTAAGGCGAGTTCGTCCCGAAGCCACGCGATCGCGTTGACTGCCGGGTTGCGTTCGTCGATACGCGTGAGCGCACCTTCGACCGCCGCTACCGGCGACAACTCGCCGCGCGCGACCGCCTCCGCGGTCTGGATCGCCGACATGCCGTGCAACTCCATGTCCTCATCCTCTCTCGCCGAGGCGTCGCTGCGCCGATCTTACGGGACCGACCTTGTTTCAATCAGGGCGGCGCACCGTTCGATGCCCCGGTGCATCGCAGTCGGCATCGAGGGCTCCGCCCTTTTCCATGCGCGCCGCAACAGGTTCCCCGCCACGCCTGGAGGAAACGCAACGCCGTCGAGACGATGGCTGATTTCCGTGCCGCCCTGCGCGCGTGCGATCTCTATGCTCCACCGGAACTCGATTGCGCCAAAAAGGCCGGCCGGGCGCGCGCGCGTAGTCCACGCGATAAGTGCCTCCGGCTCGGTTCGAGTGATCACGGTCTCGTCTCGGCTCGCCCGCGCTCCGGCGATGCGTCCGCGCGCGCGAACGCGTGAGCCGGGTCGCAAGGCTCCGGTGACCGGCGCGCGCAGGTGTGTCGCCTCGATCCATCCGGGCAGCGCCGTCGGATCGCACAGCACAGCCCAGGCGGTGTGTGGGTCGGCCGCGATCAAGCGGCGGACGACGTGATTCGGCGCGCGCTCGAGCCACCCAAGGACGTGATCGTCCAGGAACGTTTGTGACAGGTCGACGTCCCACGCGGCCTCGGCGAGAGCTTCGCGAAGGGGCGGTCCGGCAGTCTCGATCTCGCGGAGGGCTCGGCGCAGACGCAGGGTCGTCGCCGCACGCGGCCTGTCGACGGCGAGGGCCACCTCGTGTGCCGGGATACCGAGGAACGCATTCAGCACGACCTCGGTGCGAAGCGACGCGTCCATGGTTGCGAGTGCGGGGTGCGCGAAGGGGCCTTCGGCAGACACGGACTCCCGCGTCACCATGCCCATCAGCCACGGGCGAAAGGGCGACTCCGAGTGCAACTTCGGGAGATCCCGCCATACCGACAGCAGCGATGTGCGCAGCGCCGCCTCAGCGCGGGCTTGGTCTGCGCACAGCAAGAAGGCCAGCCGGAGTGCCGGCTCAGCCCAGAAGGTCGCCAGCGCCCTAAACGCCCGGCGGTCGCCGGCGCGGCAGCGCTCCAGCAGGTCGATCTCCTTCGAGATGTCGGCGGTCTCCAAACGTGAGCCCTGACCTTTGTTTGTGCGGATGGCTTGCGGAAACCTATCGCGCGCGGCGCTTGATCGCGCGCAGGAGCATGGATCCGTGTCGGCGGCGCGCTAGATCGACGCGGCGAAAACCTCGACCGCAGCGTGGGGGTCGGCGAGCACGAGCAGGTCCTCCTCGGCGAATCCTGCCCAGTAAGTCGGATGTCCGGAAGCGATGCGAGGGTCGGCTATGAACTCAACCACGGGGAGGCCGACGATGAGGAATCCGGCCGTCTCGGCCGCGCGCACGAGGGCGCGCGCCATGCGATCCTCGGCTCCGGCCGGCATCCAGACGCGGTCGGAGGGTTCCATGTGCACGACATACCGGGTGGGGACCGAAGGGACTCCGAGGCCGGCGAGGAATCGGCGGCCGAGCATTACCTCGACGAGTGCTTCTTCGACGTCGCGCGGCAACAGGCGACCTTTCGGAACCAGATGTCCCAAAAGGTCGCAAGGTTCCGTATCGCTGTTTCTTCCGCGGTTGCCCAACATCCCCACTCATCGTATTCCCCGCGTTGGGCGCTTTTCCTACCCGGATGCCGTTTCTCCCGGAATGCCCGTAATCTCGTTTTGGGGATGCTTCGCGAGGACGCACGCAAAACGGGGGGCCGAAGCCCCCCGTTTTGCGCAAGACCGTCGATCAGGGAATCCAGAGACCCTCGAAATACTCGGCCGCCAGAGTCGGCTGCGCGGTCCAGCCGTCGTCGATTCCCGGGTTCTTCGGGTCGAACAGCGAGAACGTCCCACACGCGTCGGTGACTCCGTACGTCGCCGATGGACACAGCAAGACCATGCCGTCAAAGCGGAACGTGCGCGCGCCGCCGACCGGGCTGAAGTTCCCGAAGGAGACAACTCCCGAGTCGAGGGCCCCGGCGGTGGCGGTGCTCGCCCCTGCGAAAACGTCGGCCTTGGCCCCAACCGCGGGATTCCACCGCACGAACTCACCCTGCTTGGTGTCGAAGTCGACGAACAGCATGAATGCCGGTCCGGTGAAGGCGGCACCGCCGCCGTTGCCGCGGAAGTCCTGGTACTCGACGAACGACACCGGCCATTCCTTGTGCGTGACCATGACCTGCCAGTAGCTCATCCCGGGAGCGACGAGCTTCGCCGTGGGGGCGGAAGGGTCACAGGTCGCGCCCTCGGGGCGCACGACACCGCCTGAGTCCTTGTCGCACTTCCCGTCGGTGCGAACCCCGTTGGCGTACACGGTCACCAGCGCCACGTCGTACTTCGCGTCGGTGTCGTTTGTGATGCCGCCGGCGGAGTTGGACAGTGGGAAGTTGAGCTGGACCGAACATGTTGGTGCCGTGCCGTCGGGGCCGCAGGGCACCCTGGAGTCGAAGTCCGGGTTCGGGACCTTCTCCCCGTTGACCAGGATGGGGTTGTTGGCCTCGTCCACCATGTACTTCTGTGTCACCAAGTACTCGAAGTGGCGGCTGTCCTGATTCCCGGGTTCGGCCACGATCAGGACGTATCCCTTGACTGTGTTGTTCGCGCTTACGATCGCCGGGCGACTCCAGTCGAACTTGATGCCGTCGGCGCCGCGAACCAGACCGAACGAGCACGCCGAACCTCCGCACAACTCCGGCGTCGACGGACCGCTCAGTCGTCCGAAGTCGAAGGTGTCCTTGCCCGGGGGAGCGGTCACTGTGAGCTTGTGCTCGAGGGTGTTGGAGACGAACTTGTCGCTCTTGCAGCCCGTCGTCGCTCCCGCGTCGATGCTCTCTTCGCATCCCGAGAAGACGCCTCGCACCTTGTAGGCGCCCGGAGTGGCCGGTGTGCGGCTGAAGTACTCGGGCGCCTTCTTGCCGGTCGTCGCGTTGATGTTCCAGTTCCCGGAGGTTTGCGACGGCAGCGTGAGGTTGTGCGTCAGGATGCTCGCCTCTTGCTCGCTCAAATACGTGTTCTTGTACACCGGCGCGAAGTCCAATGAGACCCGCCAGTCAAACTCGGCGTCGGAGTCGGGGAGCTTCGTTACTGTGAATGGGAGCAAGAACTCGTGGGAGCCAGCGTCAATGTCGTTGTTGCGCAGATACATACACAGCGTTGCCGTCTGCGCAGGCGCGTCCCACTTCAGGAACGCTACGCTGGGATTGCGCTTGTCGCTGCCGGACGGGTTTCGATACCCGTATTCGTAGGAGGAGGATCCCACCCGGACCTTCATCCCGACACCCCCGCCGAGGCCTTCAGCGTTCGTGACCGAGCTGGGGGTGCCTGCACTGATTATCGAGGGCGGGCTGCTGACGGTGTAGATATCCGTGCAGGATGCAGCCGGGGCGCCCGACGACGTCTCCGCCGGCTTCAGCGCAGCGAACGTGAAACCCCAGCCTTTGGGAAGGTAGTAGTCGGCCTTCATCGCAGGCTTGGCTTTATCCGCCTGACCCGTGCGGAATGTGACGCTGGAAGGAACTCCGGCGTACGGATACTCGGTGCCGACCGACATGGAAACGTTCATCGACTCGCTGTAGCTGCCGACGGCCAGGTTGGGGAGAGCAATCGCGGCGCCGAGAACAGCCGCGGCCAACCGCAGTCGTTTTCTCGAGGGTGTCATTGGTGTTCCTCCGGTTCTCATGGCCGTCAGAAGGGCAGAACCCACGTTGTGGATTCGGTGATAACCGGGCGGGCCCATGCGTCGGTCACGGTGACCACGATTCTGTAGGACTCGCCCGGAGTGTTCGGCTCGAAGTCGTCGATTCGAAGCGTGGTGCCCCATGAGGCGCGCGGCCCCGAACGTGGTCCCAGGATTTCCATCGACGTTTGCCCGTTGCGGAGCGTCATCGGCGTTTCGCCCAGGAAGATCTGAAGGCGCGCGCCCGCAATCTCCGACGCGATCCCCCCCGAAGACGCGACCATATCCTCGATTCGGCCGCTAACCTGGGCTTCACTGGTGGCTCCGTACACCTGGATCGAGCACGTGGTCATTCTTGCCGGACCGACGAGGATCGACATGTCGTTGTCGTCGGGGCAGGCGTTGACGGGATCCGGATACTGCTGGCGGTGAAGCGAACGGGGCGTGCCGCAGCCCAACGACCCGCCTTGCCCTCCGATCTCGCCTTGGAACAACTCCGGGTTGTGGCACCACTGCCCCGGCGGCCACTTCTGACTGCTCAACGCCGGGGAAACTGTGTCGCGCGGCGTTCCGGCGTACTTGGTGATGGTCTGGCTTTGCGTGATCGCCTTGCCGTTGACGCGCGCGGTCGTCGCCACGGTCAGTGGCGAGGCGCCCAGTTTGCTCAAGTAGGTGAGTTTGCCGGCGTCGTCGGCGGGGAAGGCATCCGGGGCCACGAGCGGCTTCCAGTCCTGGTCGAGGTCGACCAGGTGGCGCCCCAACTGGGTGACCTGGATCTCAGCGTTGAAGTCCCCGGCCTTGGGGCCGGAGCCAGGCTCGTCGACGGGGTAGACCGTGGCGGTCTTCGACAGGGCTGTGCCGGTGTCGTCGGTGACAACTACTTCGACGTAGCCTCTAAGCATTCCGTCGGAATCGGCAAGTCCCTTGACGTTGCCGCGGACGTAGATAAAGCCCTTCTCGCCGCGCCCCAATGCGTCGGAGTTGGCGAAGAGAACCTTCGTGTCGTCCCAAGGCGTGTTCGAGGCGTTCTGGCGAGCGTCTCCGAAGACGTTGAGGACGGTGAACGAGGGGTCGTCGGCGTGTGCCGCCCCCGGAACGAAGGTTGCGATCATGGAGACAAGGAGGGCTTTCCAGCCTGCCTTCCGCCAGTTCATCCTGGCCGCTCCTTTCATACGGGCGGGGCCGCCGGACGGCCGCCGTCCCGATCTGCGGGATGGTTTAGTTTGGGTGTTGCTGATCAAGTTCGACCCATGTTGCGGTCTTCCTGCTGTTTTACACGCTACGTACGGTGTATCCCGTTCCGCTTCGTCCCTTTCGGCCGATATAAGGTGCACTGCTTCGTCGGTTCGGGGCAGGTTTGGGCGTCCGGCCCGAATTGGTTGCTTCCGTCAGCCCACCGGTACACTCGGGCCTTCACGTGTCTTTTTCACGGATGGGGGAGAGTCCATGGATTTCCGGGACACACCAGATGAAGCCGCGTTTCGCAAGGAGATTCGGGACTGGCTCGAGGCCAACCTGACCGGGGAACTGGCTCAGGGGCACGCTGGGACCGACGAGACGCGAGTCGACGAGCTTCGCGCGTGGCAAGCCAAGCTCCACCAAGGTGGCTGGGCCGGCGTGTCGTGGCCGAAGCAGTTCGGGGGCAGGGGAGCCTCCTTGATCGAGCAGGCGATCTTCTATCAGGAGATGGCCAGGACGAAGGCCCCTTCGCCACTCAACGTTATTGGGATCGGCATGGCCGGCCCGACGATCATCGCGCACGGCACCGACGAGCAGAAGGCTCGCTTCCTGCCCAAGATCTTGTCGGCTGAGGAGATCTGGTGTCAGGGGTTCTCCGAACCGGAGGCGGGAAGCGACCTCGGGTCGTTGCGCGCCACCGCCGTTGAGGACGGCGAGCACTACATCATCAACGGCCAGAAGGTCTGGACGACGCTCGCGCACATCGCGCAGTGGTGCATCTTCCTCGCGCGCACCGACCCGTCGGCTCCCAAGCACAAGGGAATCTCGTACTTCCTGGTGGACATGAGTTCTCCGGGCGTGGAGGTGCGCCCCTTGGTCCAGATCAGCGGACAGGCTGAGTTCAACGAGTTGTTCATGACGGACGTTCGCGTTCCCAAGGAGAACCTCCTTGGCCGTCCGGGCGACGGGTGGAACATCGCCATGACCACCTTGATGCACGAGCGCGGAACTCTTGGGTTCGCGCTCTCCGTGCAGGCGCGCATCGCGCTCGATGAGGCGATTGCGCTCGCGAAGCGCACCATCCGCAACGGGCGTCCCGCCATCGAGGACCCGGTCGTGCGTCAGCGCTTGGCGCAGGCGCACGTCGAGATCGAAGCGATGCGTCTGACCAACTACCGCGGCCTCAGCACCATCATGCGCACCGGGATCCCCGGGCCAGAGGGTTCGCTCGGTAAGTTGCTGTGGTCCGAGTCGGTCCAGCGTTTGAACGATCTCGTGATCGAGTTGCTTGGGCCTTCGGGTCTGTTGACGGAGTCCGATAGCGATCCTGCGGTCGCCCGCTGGCAATTCGCTCACCTTCGCGGGCGCGGACACACGATCGAGGCCGGCACCAGCGAGATTCTTCGGAACATCATCGCCGAGCGCGTGCTCGGTCTTCCACGGTTGCGGTAGGAGGGACGACGATGGACTTTAGCTTTACGAGTGACCAGGAAACGCTGCGCGCTTCTGTGCGCGAGGTGCTCACCGACAAGTCCGGTCCCGCCGCGTACCGTGCGGCGATGGCGTCGACGGACGGGTGCGACACCGCGCTTTGGAAGATCGTCGGCGAGCTGGGATGGACGGGCGTCGGGATCGCCGAGGAACACGGTGGTCTCGGTTTGGGGATGATCGAGCTTTGCATCTTGCATGAGGAGTTGGGGCGCGCAGTGGCGGCCGTGCCGTTCTTCTCGACCGTCGGCCTCGCGGCTCAGGTCGTTGAGCAGGCCGAGCCGTCGGACGCGCGCAGCGCGTTCCTCGCCGGTGTGGCCGCCGGCGAGATCCGCGCGACGCTGGCGTTCGGGGGCGCAGCCTTCGACGTGCGCGACACAACGGTCGAGGCGGCTCCGGCTGCGAACGGGTCGTGGACGTTGTCGGGGCGGGCTTCTCTGGTTCCGGAGGCGCACCTGGCCGACCGGATCGTGACCTCCGCGCGCACCGCGAGCGGCGAACTCATGCTGTTCGTGGTTCCCGCGTCGGCGCTTCCTGCGGCACCTCGTCCCGAGGCGTCGCTTGATGGAGGCCGGCGTTTGGCCGACGTGGACTTCACCGGCGTCTCGGTGCAGGCCGACGCCGTTCTGGGATCTGCGGACGAGGTGCTTGCCCGCGGAATCGAGCGCGCGGCAGTGCTTCTGGGCGCCGAGGCTGTCGGCGTGGCCACCGTCGCGCTCGAGATGTCGGTCGCCTACACCCGCGAGCGGGAGCAGTTCGGTCGTCCGATCGGTGCGTATCAGGCCATCAGTCACACGTTGTCGGATGTCCTGCTCTGGAACGAAACCGCGCGCAGCCACGTTTACTACGCGGCCTGGGCGGCTGAAGAGGGAACACCGGACGCGCGCATCGCCGCGGCGACGGCGAAGGCGGCGGCGGCAGACGCCGCGCGCATCGCCACCGCCGACGGGATCCAGGTACACGGTGGGATCGGATTCACCTGGGAACACGATCTGCATCTGTACTACCGGCGGGCGAAGTTCGACGAGTTGTACCTCGGTGATGCCGGGGTGTGGCGCGAGCGGATCGCCTCGGTGCTCGCTGCGTCGTAACTTCAGGAAGTGGTTCAGCCGAAGAAGGAGGCGCGCGCGCCGTGGGCCGGCCGGGAGACCGACCCCGAGCGGACCAAGCGCGCGCGCGCCGTCCTTCGGCTGTTGCGAAAGGAGTACCCCGGCGCCAAGACGGCTCTGGTGCACCGCAGCCCCTTCGAGTTGCTCGTGGCGACGGTGCTGAGCGCGCAGTCCACCGATCGCACGGTCAACGAGATCACGCCGGGCCTGTTCGCGAAGTACTCCGGCCCTCGCGCGTTCCTGGCTTCGGCGCCGGGGGAGTTGGAGCAGGACATCCACCGGTCGGGGTTCTTCAATCAGAAAGCGAAGTCGATTCGCGGCCTGTGCCGTGGATTGCTCGATGAGTTCGACGGCGAGGTCCCGCGCACGATGGCGGAGTTGACGCGGTTGCCGGGCGTGGCGCGCAAGACTGCGAACGTGGTGCTTTCGAACGCGTTCGGGATCAACGACGGGATCGCGGTCGACACGCACGTGCATCGGTTGTCGTGGCGGTTGGCGCTCAGCGACGCGGACGACCCGGTGAAGGTCGAGCGGGACCTGATGGCGATGTTTCCGCGCGCGCGTTGGGCCGACGTCACCCATGTGCTGATCGAGCACGGCCGTGCCGTGTGCGGTGCTCGCGCACCGCGATGCGAGGACTGCGTGGTCAACGCGAAGTGCCCGTCCTCGCGCGCGCCGGGCGCAGCCGTTTAGACTCTCGCCCGTGCGCATCTACACGAAGACCGGAGACGACGGCACGACGGGCTTGCTCTACGGCGGGCGTCTGGACAAATGTGACTTGCGCGTCGAGGCCTACGGCGCCTCGGACGAGGCGGTCGCGGTGCTCGGAGTTGCGCGCGCCACCACGCGCGACGCCGGACTGCGCGAGACGATCCTTGGATTGCAGCGCGAACTGTTCGTTGTCGGCGCTGAACTTGCGACCGCACGCGAGAATTGGTCGAAACTTTCGCCGGTCAAGGGGACGAAGGTCACCGCGGGGATGGTCGACGCGCTCGAGGAGTTGATCGACGATTACTCGCGCCGCACGCAGATGCCGAAGGAGTTCGTCGTGCCCGGCGAGACGACGGCGAGCGCAGCGCTCGACGTTGCGCGCGCGGTCATTCGTCGGTGTGAGCGGCGATGCGTCGCACTTCAGCGAGCCGGGGAACTCAGCGACGACGAAGTCGTGCGTTACCTCAATCGTCTGGCCGACTTGCTGTTCGTGCTCGCGCGCCACGAAGAGGGCGGGTACACGCCGTTGCGTGAAACTGGTGAGCAGAGTCCGGACTAGCGGTAGGAGTGCTCGGGGCCGGGGTACTCGCCGGCGGTAACCTCATCGGCGTAGCGCCGCGCCGCGTCGCTGATCGCGGTCCGCAGATCCGCGTAACGCTTGACGAACTTCGGACCCTCGCCCGCCGTGATTCCGAGCAAGTCGTTGACGACCAGCACTTGCGCGTCGCACGCGGGTCCTGCCCCGATGCCGATCGTCGGGATCGACAGAGCCTGGGTGATGCGCGCGGCGAGGTCGGCCGGCACGCACTCCAACACGAGCGCGAACGCTCCCGCGTCGGCCAGTTCCTTGCTCCAGGCGAGGATCGACTCCTGCTGTTCTTCGGTGCGCCCTTGCACCTTGTATCCGCCGAAGGAGTGCACCGACTGCGGCGTGAGGCCGAGGTGTCCCATCACGGGAACGCCCGACGCCGACAGCGACGACACCAGGTCGATTTGTGGGCCTTCGAGTTTGACCGCGTGGGCGCAACCTTCCTTCAGGAACCGCATCGCGTTGCGCATCCCGTCCTCGCGCGAGGACTGGTAACTGCCGAAGGGCATGTCTCCGACGACGAGGGCATTGCGCGCGCCGCGCGCGACGGCGCGCGTGTGGTGCAGCATCTCGTCCATGGTCACAGGGATCGTCGTGTCGTAGCCAAGCACCACTTGTGCCAGCGAGTCGCCGACAAGCAGCACGGGAATGCCGGCTTCGTCGAGGATCTGTGCGGTGGGGAAGTCGTAGGCGGTCAGCATCACGAACTTCTCACCGCGAGCTTTGCGTGCGGCGAGGTCGTGGATCGAAACGGGCATCGCAACGTCTCCTTCCTCGCGGCCCTCGCGGTGTTCACCGGTCACGGGGTCCACGGGTTCTCGCGCGATCATGCCAGGCTCCGGAGAGCTTTGCCACAGTTCAGCCGGCCATGTTCGACTCGATCGATCCGCCGATCATTGCTGCGATGGCATCGGCATCGACGGCGGACGGGAACAAGCGTCCTTGCCCGAGCAGGCAGCCGAGGGCGACGAGGTTGTTCCGCTGCTCCTCGCGCGCGACGCCGTCTGCAACAACGATGGCCCCGAGGGTGGCTGCGAGTTTGATGATGCCTCGTGGGAGCGCAGAGGCTTCCGCCCCGCGGTCGATCCGGTCCACCAGCGAAGAGCCGATGACCAGGATGTCGCTTGGCACGCTCTCCAGTGCCTGCAGGCCTAGGCCGCCGGTGCCGAACTCCGCGATGGCGATACGCACGCCCCGCGAGTGCATCTCGGCCAGCATGGCGCGAGACGCCTCCGAAGAACGCCCAAGCTCGGACTCGCGGATTTCGAGTATGAGGTCTTTTGGCGAAAGCGGCCCAGTGTCGAGGGCTTGGCTGATCTCGTTTATGAGGCCGGCGTGCACGAGGTGGCGAGTCGACGTTGCCGCCCAAACCGCCGGGGAGTCGGCGCCCATCCTCTCCCGCCAGACGCGGGCGTCGGCAACAGCGGTCGACAGCGTCCACACGCTGAGTTTCTCCCCCAGGCCTCCTTGTTCGGCGAGCGGAAGGAAGTCCTCATGCGACAGCACTCCGCGCCGCGCATGGTGCCAGCACAAGCGCGGGCGGACCCCAACGATCGCGCGCGTCCGCATGTCCACGATCGGCTCGTAGACCAATGCCATGTCCTGCAAGCCGGAGGCAACCGACTGGTGCAGGTCGGTCAACAGATCCAGTTGGCCCGCAGTGTCCCCGTAGGATCGCTCGTAGGTCTCGTAGCGACCCTTGCCCATTCGTTTGGCCGCGTACATCGCGACGTCGGCGTCGCGAAGAATGGAGTCCCGCGTTTGGTTGTGGCGAGCGATTGCGACGCCGATGCTGGCGCGCGCTTGGATCTGCCGGCCGCGCAGTACGAAAGGCTCGTCAAGCGCCGTGAGTATTCGACCTGCTACTTCGCCGGCCTTCTCCGGTGCGGGAATCCCTTCGAGCAGCACTGCGAACTCGTCGCCGCCGAAGCGCGCGATTGTGTCCTCAGTGCGCAGGCATCCGCGTAGCCGGTCGGCGACGGCGATCAGGACCTGGTCGCCTGCGGCGTGTCCGAGCGTGTCGTTGATCACCTTGAAGTCATCGATGTCCAGGAACACCACGGCGAGTCCCTCGCTCCCGCGTCGGCGCCGGATGAGAGCGTGGTCGAGGCGGTCCTGGAACAGAATGCGGTTTCCCAGTCGCGTGAGCGGGTCGTGCAAGGCCTGGTACACGAGCCGGTTCTCGAGCGCGAGCCGATCGCGCAACGAGAGGAGTTGGCGCGCGAGTAGCAGCACGACGAGCAGTACCCCGGTGAGGTACACGACGAGATCTAGGTGCGACACGACAACGACGCCTGCGAGCCCGACTGCGAGGATCGCGGTAACAGGCGGGAGCATGGTTCCGACTCCCGTTTCGGGACTTTCGTTGAGCAAGCTCGATTCGAACTCGCGGTTCGGGTTCACCGAGCCCAGAGCGATCAGCGCGAAGGCTGCTGCGCGCGCGAGGGAAAAGAGCACGTTGTCCTCGGCGAGCCTGTTTGCCGCGAGCAGAATCGCGAATGTGTCCGCACCGGCGAGCAGCGCGGCGCCTCCGGCCGTCAGAAGTACCGGGACCTGACCTCGGATTCGGCGTTTCAGGGCGACGAAGACCGCGCTCGCCAACAACGCCCCGGCTGCGGCCGGGTACGCGAGGCCGACGACGCGCTCGATGAGGGCGCTCGACGAGGTGTGTAGCAGATCGTGCAAAGGGAGCGCCCAAGATGTCAGTGCGAGTGCCGAGCCGACAGTCAGGGCGTCGAGCAGCGTGCGCAACGACGGGTGCGTGCGGGCGCGCGCAGGTTGCAGGGCGATGATGCCTGCGATCAGCAGGGCGACCCCGCTCAGTCGGGCGGCATTGGCGACCCATGCCGGCACCGAGTGTGGGGCGGCGAGCGCAACGGTGCCGATCGCGTACGTCAGAGTTCCGGACGCCAGCAGATTCCACGGCCGACCGACGCGGGCCGCGGTGCTCTGCGCGCGACGCGCGCAGAGCACCGCGGCTGCCAACGCCGCACAAGCGGCGATCCTGGTCGCCGCCTGCGTCCGGTCTGTGATCCCGAAGCCGAGTGAGACCGCGCCCAGAATCAGCGCCACGATCACCGGCAAGCGGGCAAAGCGAATACGCACGATGAAGCCCCCCCGCGAGGCATTTGTTCGGTTCCCCAGGTGTATCGGTGTCCGGGGAGGGGGCCTTTACCAGTTCGGTGAAGGAATGTCCCGAATCGTGGAGTTGGGGTGGTCAGGCGTTCAGTGCGCGCGCCACGTCCCGGATCGACACCATGCCGACGACCCGGCCGTCTTCGAGCACCGGCAGGTGGCGGAACGAGCCTTCAATCATTGCGGCGAGGGCTTCTTGAACCTCGGCACCCGGGTCGATCGTGCGGGGGTTCTTAGTCATCCACTCCGCGACCGGGCGCACCGGGGCGTCGTGGGTGTTCGAGAGCGCCCGCACAACGTCGCGCTCGGTGAAGATGCCGACCATGTGATCGTTCTCGAACACGACGACGGATCCGACGCGGTGTTCGCCCATCAGCGTTGCGGCTTCACCGAGTGTCGCTTCAGCCTCGGCCACCGTGAGGGTGGTGCTCATGATCTCGCGTATCTTCATCGCCGGATCCTCCTTTCGTCGGACGGTCCCGGCTGCCGGAACCGGTTTGTGATCGGGAGCCTCCAATCCTTTCCAAACGCGCGATGCGTGATCTTGATTCCCGGCGGGGCCTGGCGGCGCTTGTACTCACTGCCGTCGATCATGTCCACGACGGTGCGAACCGCCGCTTCGTCGAAGCCGGCCTTGATCATTTCCCGCACGGATCGATCGTCTTCGACGTAGGCCGCAAGGATCGGGTCGAGCGTCTCGTACGGCGGCAAAGAGTCGGTGTCGAGTTGTCCGGGGCGCAGTTCCGCCGAGGGAGGCTTGGTGAAGACCCGCTCGGGGATCGCGGTGAGCCCGTATGCGTTTCGCCACGCGCACAATTCGTACACCAGTGTCTTGGGGACGTCCTTGAGCACCGCGAAGCCCCCGGCCATGTCGCCGTACAGCGTCGAGTATCCGGCGGCCAGCTCGCTCTTGTTCCCCGTCGTGAGCACCAGATGGCCGAACTTGTTGGAGAAGGTCATCAAGATCGTGCCGCGCACGCGCGCCTGCAGGTTCTCCTCGGCGAGCCCCGGAGTGGTGTCGGCGAAGGTCTCGTCTAGGGTCTCAAGGAAGGCTTCGTACGCATCGACGATCGGGATCACGCGGAAATCGATGCCGAGGTTCCTCGCGAGTTCCTGTGCGTCGGCGAGGGACTCGTCCGAGGAGATCGCACTGGGCATTGCAACTCCGGTGACGTGCTCGGCCCCGACCGCGTCGGCGGCCACGACGGCGGTGAGCGAGGAGTCGATGCCTCCCGAGAGCCCGAGAACGACGTCGGTGAACCCGTTCTTGCGGGCGTAGTCCCGCGTGCCGAGCACGAGCGCTTCGTAGACCTCCTCGACCGGACTTGCTGCCGTGCGTGCGCGTCGCGGCGGCAAGTCCGGACGCTTCGGCGGTTTCGCAGGCGCGCGCGAGATCTCGACGACCTTTGTGCGCGCGCGCAGGGCCTTGGCGCGCGCCGGCAGCTCCAGGTCTACCACGATGAGGTCTTGTTCGAACTGCGAGCCGCGCGCGAGAAGCCGTCCGCGCGCGTCGTAGGCGAGCGAGTCGCCGTCGAACACCAACTCGTCCTGGCCGCCGACGGTCTGCACGTACAGGAACGCAACCTTGTTGTCGCGCGCGCGCTGGCGGAACAGCACTTGGCGCTCGAAAGATTTGTTGACGTGGTAGGGCGACGCGTTGATGTTCAAGACGACCTCTGCGCCGCGGCGCGCGACCTCGCGCACAGGACCGTCTCCGGTCCAGGCATCCTCGCACACCGTTACGCCGATCTGAACGCCGCGCACCACGAAGATGGGGTAGTCGCTGCCGGACGCGAAGTAGCGCTTCTCGTCGAACACCCCGTAGTTGGGGAGAAGGACCTTGCTGTAGGTGCCGCGCACTCGTCCGCCCGACAGAACGGCGGCCGAGTTGTAGAGCAATCCATCGTCGCCGCGGTCAACGAAACCGACCACGGCGGTCGCGCCCCGCAGCTCCTTCGCCAGAGTGGCCAGCGACTCGAGGTTCCCGCGCACGAAGGCCGGCTTCAGAAGCAGATCCTCCGGTGGGTATCCCGTGAGCACCAGTTCGGGGAAGGCAACCAAATCCGCCCCCGCCTTGACGGCGCGCGCGAAGAACTTGGACACCAGCTCAGCGTTTCCAGGCAGATCGCCCACCGTGGGATTGACCTGCGCCAGGGCAACTCGAAGGCTTCTCACAACATCGCCACGCTACCAGGTCCGGGGCGGCCATCCCTTGTCAGGCGGTTATAACGACGTTAGACTCGGCTTATGAAGCGCAAGCTCACCAAGATTGGGAACTCGTGGGGGCTTATCCTCTCGCGAGAAATGTTGGAACTCCTGGGCATCCGCGAGGGGGCCGACGTCGAAGTAGAGTTGGCCGGCAACACGCTGGTCGTCACCGCGCCCAAGTCCGATCGAGGCGACGTCGAGGCCGGTCTGGCGTACCTCGCGTCGAAGCGCGAGCGCGCCGAGGTGTACCGGCGCCTTGCCAAGTGAGTTCCTGACGACTCGGTTCGTCCTGGCGATCCATCGGGACTTGATCGACACGTTCGGTGGCTCTCCGGGCGTTCGCGATGAAGGCTTGCTCGAGTCAGCCCTGGCGCAGCCCCAAGCGACCGCAGGGGGTCGGCTGCTGCATCGAACTGTTTTTGATCAGGCGGCGGCATACCTCTTCCATGTCTGTGCTAATCACCCGTTCATCGATGGGAACAAACGGGCCGGCTTCGCGGCGATGGACACTTTCCTACGTCGGAATGGTTACCGCCTTGTCCTGGGAGATGAAGACGCCTACCGACTTGCGCTGGGCGTGGCGGAGGGGACGATCGGCAAGCGGGAAGTGTCCTCTAGGCTGCGAAGGAACTGTGAACGCTCACAGTAATGCTGTTTGCATGATCGGGACCCGGGTAGACTGCGGCGCGTGAGCGATCAAAGAGATGCCCAGGTTGCGTACGTGCTGCGTACGGTGGAGGAGCGGGACATCCGTTTCATCCGGCTGTGGTTCACCGATGTTCTCGGGTTCCTGAAGTCCTTCGCGATCATGCCTGCGGAGCTAGAAGACGCTTTCGCCAAGGGGATGGGCTTCGACGGTTCGGCCATCGAGGGCTTTGCGCGCGTGACCGAATCCGACATGGTGGCGATCCCGGATCCCGCGACGTTCCAGGTGCTGCCGGCGATGGGCGGCTCATCGATTCTCGAGGCGCGCATGTTCTGCGAGGTGGCCTCGCCCGACGGCACGGCGTTCCCCGGCGACCCGCGACTGGTGCTGCGACGCAACCTCGAGCGCGCGCGCGAGATGGGCTTCACGTTCTACGTGCATCCCGAGATCGAGTTCTTCTTGTTTCGCTCGCCACACAATCCCGAGCCGCTTGATTCCGGCGGCTACTTCGACATGACACCGCTGGACACTGCACAGGACTTCCGGCGCGAGGCCATTCAAACGCTCGAGCAAATGGGGATCTCGGTCGAGTACTCGCACCACGAGGTCGCTCCTTCGCAGCACGAGATCGACTTGCGCTTCGCCGACGCGCTGACGATGGCCGACAACATCATGACCTACCGCCTGATCGTCAAGGAGGTCGCACAGCAGCAGGGCGTGCACGCGACCTTCATGCCCAAGCCGACCCAGGGGCAGTGGGGAAGCGGCATGCATACGCACGTGTCGCTGTTCGAGGGCGACCGCAACGCGTTTCACGATCCGAAGGACCCTGCGCATTTGTCCGTCGTCGGCCGCAGGTTCGTCGCGGGACTTCTTCGGCACGGGCGCGAGATCACGCCGGTGCTGAACCAGTGGGTGAACTCCTACAAGCGACTGATCCCGGGGTATGAGGCGCCGGCCTACGTGTGTTGGTCGCGTCACGTGCGTGGCGCGTTTGTGCGAGTGCCGGGCGCGAAGCCGTCGAAGGCCGCGAGCACCCGCGTGGAAGTCCGCTCGCCGGACCCCGCGTGCAACCCGTACCTTGCGTTCAGCGTGATCCTTGCCGCCGGCTTGCGCGGGATTCAGGAGGGTTACGAGCTTCCGGAGGAAGTCACCGAAGACGTCGACGCGATGAGTGCGGCCGATCGTGTCGCGCGCGGGATCGTTGCGCTTCCTGAGGACCTCGCCGACGCCGTGGACGAGATGGAGCGATCCGAGCTGGTTGCCGAAGCACTCGGTGAACACGTTTTCGAGGAGTTTCTGCGCAACAAGCGTCTGGAGTGGGAGTCGTACCGGGAGTACGTTTCCCCGTTCGAACTCCAGCGCTACTTGCCGATGCTCTGACCCCAAACGGCTGCCGGGTGTGCGGGTTGTTAGGGTAGGCCCTTGTGAGTGCCCCCCGAGCGAGTGATCTGGTCAACGCCCTTGCGCGCCTCGGGTTTGCTTCGGCGTCGGACGCTGCGCGCCACCTCGAGGGCGCGATGCTCGGAGTCGAGGGAACAACCCGCGTGGCGCGCGCGTGCGCGGTCGCGCCCGATCCCGATCTTGCCGTGGCGCAAGTCTGTCGCTGGATCGCGATCTCCGGCCGGGTTCCGTCACAGGCCGGGCTGCAGCGACTCGCCGGGGTTCTTGGGCTTTCAACGTCGCTGGGTGCGTTCCTGTCCCGGCATCCCGACCAGGCCGAGGTCGTCACCGACGCCCGCTACGCAGGCAAGACGCGGACGCTGCGCGCGCTGGTGGACCAAGCGACGCGTGTGGTTCTTCGCTCGGAGAACCCGATGGGAGCGCTGCGTTTGTGGAAGCGCCGGGAGCTTTTGCGCATCGCCGCGCGCGACTTAGTCGGGGAAGCGCCGGTCGAGGATGTTGCGCGCGAACTCGCACACCTCGCCGAGGCATCGCTGCGGGCGGCCTACGCATCTCTGGTGCGGGAAACCCCGGCACCGGAAGGCTCGCGCTTCGTGGTGATCGGGATGGGCAAGCTCGGCGGCGAAGAACTGAACTACGCGAGCGACATCGACGTGCTGTTCATCTACGACGGTCCGGAGACCGGACTCGCGTGGGCAACCAAGATCGGTGAGGGGATCATCCGGCTGCTGGCGGCGACGACCGAGGATGGACAAGCATTCCGCGTAGACACGACGCTTCGTCCCGAGGGCCGTGATGGTGCGCTCGTGCGTTCGCTCGCCGGGTACCGCGCGTACTACGAGCGCTGGGCGCGCCCGTGGGAGTTTCAAGCTTTGATCAAGGCAGCCCCGGTTGCCGGAGACGCGGCGCTCGGTGACGAGTTCATCGCGATGACTCGTCCTTTCGTTTATCCCGAGCGGCTCTCGTCGGACGCCGTGCGCGAGATCCGCGACCTGAAGGCGCGCGCGGAGCGCGCCATCGCCGCGCGCGGGCTTGCCTCGCGTGAGGTCAAGCGCGGTCCCGGTGGAATCCGCGACATCGAGTTCGCCGTGCAGTTGCTGCAACTCGTGCACGGCCGGCGTGAGGACGGGTTACGCAGCGGGAACACCTTGGAGGCGCTCGGCGCGCTCGCGCACCTGGCGTACGTGGGCGACACCGACGCCAACGAATTGTCCGACGCGTATCGATTCCTGCGTGCAGTCGAGCACCGGCTCCAACTCGCGCAAGAGCGTCAGACTCACACGGTTCCTGAAGACGAGCGCGCGCGCCGCCGCATTGCGCGCTCGATGGGATACCGCGACACGCCGGTGCGCACCGCGCTGGAGCAGTTCGACGTGACGTGGCGCGAAACGCAGCGCGTTGTGCGTCGCATCCACGAGAAGTTGTTCTACCGGCCGCTGCTCGAGCGGTTCGCGCAGGCTCCGGCGCTGGCGCCCGACGCCGCCCAGGAGCGGCTCGGCGCGCTCGGATTCCGCCAGCCGGGGCGCGCGCTGAAGTTCTTGGGTGATCTGACCTCGGGCCTGTCGCGCCGCGCGCAACTTATGCGGACGCTGCTGCCGGTCATGCTCGACTGGATGAGCGAGGCCCCCGATCCCGACTTGGCCGTCTCGGCGTTTCGCGATGTTGCGCTGCGCGTCGGAGGAAACCCGGCTGCGCTCGGAGCGCTGCGAGATTCGCCCCCCGTAGTGGAGTTGCTGTGCCGGGTTCTTGGAACCTCGAAGCTGCTGGGCGAGCACCTCTTGCATGTCCCGGAGTTTGTTGCCGAGATGGGAGATCCGCGCGCGCTGGCCAAGCGGACGCGCGAGCAGTACCGGCATGAGGCGACCGAGCGTGTCGAGTGGCGAGGGGACTCGGAGGCGCGCGGGGCGGCGTTGCGGCGTCTAAAGCGCGCCGGCGTGCTCCGGCTGGCATCGCGTGATCTAGCCGGGGCGGCTTCACCCGACGAAGTCGGCAAGGAGTTGAGTTATCTCGCCGAGGGAGCTGTGAGCGCCGCGCTCGCATCGTTGCTCGGGGAGTTCCCTTCGGTGGCCGGCGCGCGCTTTTGCATCATCGGCATGGGCAAGCTGGGCGGAGAGGAACTGAACTACGCGAGCGACATCGACGTGGTGTTCGTCTACGACGGGCCGGACGCCGCGCAGCCGTGGGCAACGCGGATCGCCGAAGGACTGATCAACCGCCTCGCCGCCACAACCGAAGAAGGTGTTGCGTTTCGCGTGGACACTGCGCTGCGCCCGGAAGGCAGGGCGGGCCCGATCGTGCGATCGTTGGCCGGGTATCGCGCCTATTACGAGCGCTGGGCGCAAGCGTGGGAGTTCCAGGCTTTGATCAAGGCGCGCCCGATTGCCGGCGACGCAACGCTGGGGGAGGAGTTTCGCGATCTTGTTCTGCCGTTCGTTTATCGCGATCGTCTGAGCGAGGAGGCCGTGCGCGAGATCCGCACGATGAAAGCGCGCATCGAGAAGGAGCGCCTGGGCTCCCGCGAGGATCCCAAGACGCAGTTGAAGGTGGGCATCGGCGGGCTGATCGACATCGAGTTCACGATTCAACTCGTGCAGCTCATGAACGGCAGCAGTTCTCCGCGTCTGCGCGCGCACGGAACCGTGCCTGCGATTGCTGCGGCGGCGGAGATCGGCTACATCGATCTTGAGAAGGGCCGATGGATGGTCGAGGCATATCGGTTCCTCAACCGTGTGCGAAACACCATGTATTTGGTACGCGGGCGTTCCGGGGATTCGTTGCCGAGCGACCCCGACGAACTTGAGTTGTTGGCGCGCGCCTTGGGGTATCCGTCGCCGGGCGCGCGCGTCGCGTTCCTCGAGGAGTACAGGCGAACGACGCGGCGTTCCCGCCAAGTGTGCGAGGACGTGTTCTACGGCGGAAAGCTCGGCGGCCGGTCGGGATCTTCGCGTCCGACGCCTTCGCGCTAGTCGCAGGACTCGGGGACTTCGCGCGATGTGTCGCACTGGACTTCGGCGCGTGCTGGTCGCAGGATCGCAGGCATGCCCTACATATACATGGCACCTGCGGTTCGACGCCGGGAACTCGCGCGGCGGTTGTATCAAGACGCGCCGGCGGCGCGGCCCGATTGGATCGAAGAGCAACTGCTGCGACCGGGACAAGTTGCGGCGCTGTTCCAGGTGAGCCGGCGAACGATCTGCGATTGGGCGCGCGCCGGTTTGCTCGACGCGATCATCACGCCGGGGGGACATCGACGCTTTCGCGCGCGCCAGGTGCGCGCGCTGCTTGAGTCGCGCAAGGTTTCGGTTACGCGCGCGCACTGAAGCCCCCGCAGGCCGAGGGAGTCCCATAGACTTATCCGCGGAGGTGATCCGCCGGTGCGACTTGGAATGGTGGGACTCGGCAGGATGGGCGGGAACATGGCAGCGCGCCTTCGGGCGGGAGGCCATGAGGTCGTCGGTTACTCCCTGAATTCGGCCTTGAGTGATGTCCCCTCACTCGACGAGTTGATCGAACGCCTCCCGGCACCGCGCGTGGTGTGGCTGATGGTCCCCGCCGGCGATGCAACTGAGCAAACCCTGGAGCATCTCGCTGCTTCTTTGTCGAGCGGTGACGTGGTTGTCGATGGGGGGAATTCGAACTTCCGACACTCCATGCGCAAGGCGGCGTTGTTCGCGGAGCGCGGCATCGATTTCGTGGACGCGGGCACGAGCGGGGGTATTGGGGGCCTTGAAGAAGGCTACTGTTTGATGGTGGGCGGAACCCCCGAGGCCGTCGGGCGTATCCAGCCGGCGTTGACGACGCTCGCCCCCGAGAACGGATGGGCGCACGTCGGGCCTTCGGGCGCCGGACATTTCGTGAAGATGGTCCACAACGGAATCGAGTACGGCCTTCTGCAGGCTTACGCAGAGGGCCTCGACATCCTGCGGGGCTCGGCGGAGTTCGATGTGGATCTTCATCAGGTTGCAGAGGTGTGGCGACACGGTTCGGTTGTGCGGTCGTGGTTGCTGGATCTTGCGGTGCGCGCGCTCGCCGATGATCCGAACCTGGAGCGTGTCGCGGGATACGTCGACGACTCAGGAGAGGGACGCTGGACGCTGATCGAGGCGATCGGGGAGTCCGTTCCCTCGCCCGCGGTGGCCGCTGCGCTGTTCGCAAGGTTCGCCTCGCGCCGGGACGACTCGTTCGCGATGAAGGTGATCGCTGCGTTGCGCCGGGAGTTCGGCGGGCACGCGGTGAAGGAAGAATGAGCCTGCAGCGGCCGTCTCCCCAAGCGCTGGTGATTTTCGGTGCCTCCGGAGACCTTGCCCGTCGCAAGATCTTGCCCGCGCTGTATAACCTCGAGCGCGACGGATTGATGCCTGAGGAATACGCCGTCATCGGGTACGCGCGCAGCGAATGGGACGATCAACGATTCGTTGCCAACGCGCGCGCGGCGGTCGAGAAGTACAGCCGCTCACCCGTTGAGGAATCCGTGTGGAGTCGTATGGCTGCGTCGATGCGTTTCGTTGCGGGCGAGTTCAACTCGCCGGGCGCGATGGACCATTTAACGGCCGACCTCGACAAGGCCGACCGAGACCTCGGGTGCGGCGGCGACCGCCTCTATTACTCCGCCACTCCGCCGAGCGCGGTTCCGATGATCGTGGAGCGCTTGGGCGAGATTGGTCCGGGCGCAAACCCGCGAATCGTCGTCGAGAAGCCCTTCGGCCGGAACCTGGAGAGCGCGCGCGCGCTGAACGAACAGGTGCATCGCGTCTTCAATGAGTCCCAGGTCTTCCGTATCGACCATTACCTCGGCAAGGAAACTGTTCAGAACCTGTTGGTGTTTCGCTTCGCCAATGCGATGTTCGAGCGCGTGTGGAATCGCGACGCCATCGATCACGTGCAGATAACGGTCGCGGAGGACTTGGGGGTCGAGGCGCGCGGCGCCTACTACGAGGAGTCCGGCGCGATCCGCGACATCGTTCAGAACCACATGCTTCAGATGCTTGCCTTCGTGGCGATGGAACCGCCGCGCGCGCTCAGTGCGACGGCGATCCACGACGAGAAGGTCAAGCTACTGCAGACGGTGCGTCCGATCACTCCCGAGAACGTTGTGCGCGCGCAGTACGACCGGGGCACGGCGGGAGGAGCATCGGTACCAGGGTACCGATCCGAGGACGGTGTCTCTCCGTCATCCAACACCGAGACTTACGTAGCCATCCGCGCGTATGTCGACAACTGGCGCTGGGAAGGCGTGCCCTTCTTGCTCCGCACCGGCAAACGCCTGCCGCGGCGCGCGACCGAGATCACCGTGAAGTTCCGTGAGGCTCCCGGCTATCTGTTCGATGAAGCCCCTGAGCCCGATCACCTGTCCATTCGCATTCAACCGCGTGAGGGCGCATCCTTTGCGTTCCAGGCCAAGCAACCCGGTCCCGGGTTCGTTCCGCGCCCGGTTCGTATGGATTTTGAGTACGACGAGTTCTTCCACGCCGTCTCCGCCGATGCTTACGAGCGGCTGCTGCATGATGCGATGTGCGGCGAAACCACGCTTTTCGCCCGTGAAGACGGCGTTGAACGTGCCTGGGAGATCGTTCAGCCGGTCCTGGACATCCCTGAGGAGGTTTACGGCTACGCCGCCGGGAGCTGGGGTCCGCGCGCGGCCGACGAACTGATCGCCCCGCGCCGCTGGCATCTGGGCTAAAGGTCTGATCGGACTACGCGGCATCACCCGTGCGGAGCATTCATTTGCCTTCCACGCTTCCGACGATGTCAGTGGCCCGAAAGATGCGCCCCGGGGCCGCAACGTGGAAGGAACAAGGATGCGAGTGCTCATCGCCGATGACGACCGTGACATTGTGATGCTGCTGCGTATGGCATTTGAGACGCAAGGGCATGAGGTCCTCAGCTCCTACGACGGGATCGAGACGCTTCAGTTGCTTGCATTCGAGCCAATTGACGCTGTTGTGCTGGACGTGATGATGCCGCGCTTGGACGGTCTGACGGTGCTGGCAGAAGTGCGCGCGCGAAGGGAAACGGCCGACCTCCCCGTCGTCGTCCTGACCGCCGTACGCGAGTTGTTCGACCGGCACCAGACGTCGTATCGGACCCGGCACACACACTTCGTGGCGAAGCCATTCGATGCGTTTTCGCTCGTTGAGTTGGTCGAGCAGATGCTGGAGGAGGATTCGGCAGAGATATAACCGGAAGTTGTGGATGCGTGGTTTGAACAAAGACGCGGCGTACCCTTCCTTCGACTGAAAGCGATGTCGGAGGCCGGTGCTCGAACACCGGCAGGAAGGAGTACGCCAGTGCTCAAG